>NZ_RDBW01000015.1:0-101062 GCF_003934235.1 Pseudoalteromonas sp. J010
AAACCTAAGTGTTTCATGCTCATTGAATTCTGATTTTGATACCTTTCGGTATCGAATTGACTGTGCTGAATAAACTATGTTTATTCTGTTGGTCACTCAGTTCAATTGAGACTCTAAATTTGTTTGCGTCATCTAGAGAACTAGACTCTGCTGTTAGAACTCAATCTGTACGAGTGCCCACACAGATGATTGCTTCATATTGTTAAAGAACATTTCCGGTTACCCGGCACGATGACTCATCATCGCTGCGCCRTTAGCGCTGAGGGTTGTGCATTCTAAGCATTCCCCACTTTTTGTCAACACTTAATTTTGATTTTCTTTCGAAGCATTCAAACTCAAGTTTTATTTGACTCCCGACTCGTTGGCTCGTTGCTTTTCAGCGTTGCTCCCCGTGTCGGTGGATGCGCATTATAGGGAGATCCGATTTAAGTGCAACCCTTTTTTAAAGAAAATTGCAAAAAAACGTTTGTTCGAGCAAAAAACACTCAAAACCCATTAAAATCCATACTAATGAAATGTTTCCTTCATAAAACTGTCATCCATTTCTTTAGAGGGATCATAAGTATTGATCAAATTTGCTAGGATGCAAGATACAACTGAATAATTTTTCAGCTGTATCTCAAGACTCGGTTAGCTTCGCTTTTTAGTACAGGAGGCTATATAGCTTTCGACGGTACTGTGAAGCAACACTATCGCCATCTGGAAGTGAAGCGATAATATCTAAAAACCCCTTTTTTGCTTCACCAAAGTTCATGTCTTTCTTAAGTACCACCAGTAAACTTGCCAATGCCTCTTCTGTTTTACCTACATCTAGCTGAGCTTGAGCTAACTGGCAACGTAAGTCCAAAGATTCTGGTTCAGCCACCAATGCTTGCTCTAGGCGTCTTACCTCTGGTGAATCCTGTGCTGCGGTAGCTTGCGCTAGTTTGGCAACTAAATTGTGGTAATAAGGGTCTCGTTCTTCGTCATTAATGGAATCTAACAGAGCCTGCGCTTCATCAAATTTTTTAATTTGTATGCAGATATCGGAAAACACCAATTTGACTCGAGTATTTCTACTATCGATGTCATACGCTTTTTTTGCATACACAAAGGCATTGTTTAGATCATCTTCTGCTAAAAATTGCTTAGCTTGGTCTAGTAATATTAGTTCAGGCGATGGTAAGTGAGCCGACAACGCTTCTTTTATTTCTTCTTCAGTTTTTACACCTGGTAACATATCGACCGGTGCTCCACCTTTTAAAACCACGATGGTAGGTAAAGCTTGTAAGCCAATTTGTTGAGCAAGCTGAGAGGCTAGAGCTTGCTGAACATCACAATCAATAACACCAATCGTGATATGCTCACTATATGTCGCAGCAATCCCCTCTAATATTTGGTCCTGCTGAACACATTCGGGATTTTGGCCACTATAAAATGTCAACAGTAGCACTTTCTCAGGGTTTGGGTCTGTTATTACTTGCTGAATATTTTCAGGGGTAAGTTGGATTTTATTGCTCATGCTCTGTTATCTGTATAAATAATTAATATGGTTGATATAGTGGCAATATCTGAATTTACAACTACGAGCATAAACAATTATGTAGAGCTTGGCTTTCTCTTTCGAGTAAATTTCCTCTTTTTTCCTCCGCGCTTTTTCAATGCCATTGTCGGTACTTCTTTTAGCGCAGTTATATTTATAGACTGAGCACTATCAATAAAAACACTCAGCTCGTCACGAAGTGGCTGCATAAATTGGTTATAGGAGGTTTCTTTGTTGGCAATCTTTCCAAGCAATGATTCCCAAAGCGCAGTCCTATCTGGTAATGAGAGCGACTCTGGTAAAGTTTGAATAAATGCTTTGCCAAGCGCCGTAGAGTATATCGTTTTACCGTCTCGTCGCAGAAACTGCCTTTTAAATAATAACTCAATAATCCCAGCTCGAGTTGCTTCTGTTCCAAGTCCATCCGTATCTTTCAATACCTTTTTAATTGATTGATCAGATACAAACCGTGCAATGCCTGTCATTGCACCAAGTAGACTTGCTTCAGTGTAATGTTTTGGCGGCTGAGTTTGCTTCTCTTTCACCTCTCCTTTGTCACATAGTAGCTGCTCCCCTATTTGCAACTCTGGTAAAAGACTTTCCTTCTCTGTTTCTGGTTTTTTATATAGAACTTTAAAACCTTTATCTATTACTTGCTTGGCTTGTGCTTTGAATTGGCCTCCACCGATCTCTAATTCAACCTGAGTTTCATTGTAGCGATATGGGTGAAAGAATTGCGCTAAGTATTGTACCGAGATAAGTTGATAAACTTGCAGTTCTTGATAACCAAGTTGCGCACTGCGAAGCTTTTTAGTTGTTGGAATGATCGCGTGATGCGCTTCGACTTTTTTATCATTCCAGCACGCTCCTTTTTGGCTCATGTCTGCTAACTTAACGTATTTGCTTTCCAACCCCTGATTATGTTCTGCCGCGCAAACCACTTGCTCTCTTTCAGCAAAGTGCTCTTTTGGTAGATAACGGTTATCTGATCTGGGGTATGTGATCAGTTTATGTTTCTCATAGAGTGTTTGACAAATATCCAGCACTTGCTGAGCAGATAAACCGTAGCGTTTATTTGCATCAATCTGTAAAGAAGAAAGGTTGTAGGGTAATGGTGGATTTATCTTTTTGGGTTTTGTTTCAACTTGCTTTACCGTTGCTTGCTTTTTATTGATCCGAGCAGCGACATTTTCGGCCAAAGCTTTTACCAAGACACGCCCATCTTCATCCATATAAGGCTTACATGCTTCACTTGGCACCCACTTAGCTTCAAAAATTCCCCAATCCGGTTTATTGATGTGTGCAATCACTTCATAAAAGGGTTTAGATACAAAGCTCTCAATTTCGAGATCCCTTCTAACAACCAAGCCGAGTACCGGAGTTTGCACTCTGCCAACCGACAAAACAGTATTCACACCCGCTTTTTGCCCAGCCAGCGTAAATGCTCTGGTTAGATTCATACCAAAGAGCCAATCGGCTCGAGCTCTTGCAAGCGCAGACACACTTAAAGGGATAAATTCTTGGTTGGAACGTGTTGAGGCCAGTGCCTTTTTCACGGCTTGTGGATTCAAGTCACTGATCAACAAGCGTTGAATCGTTGCTCTTTTTTGCTCTGGCAGCGATACGTATTGAAATACTTCGTCTACAAGCAGCTGCCCTTCTCTATCGGGATCTCCTGCATGATATATTTCGTCAGCTTTTGTGAGTAATCGTTTTAATGTAGTAAGCTGCTTTTTTGTTTTAGCTTTTGCTYTAAACTGCCATTGCGCTGGCATGATTGGTAGATCATGAAACTGCCACTTTTTATACTTAGCGTCATAATCTTCAGGCTCAGCTTGCTCAAGTAAGTGGCCAATACACCAAGAAACCACATCACCGTTGGCAAGCTCTATGTATCCATCTTGTTTTTTGTGAGGTTTTGGCAAAACATCTGCAATTGCTCTGCCTAAAGAAGGTTTTTCAGCGATATATAGTTTCATGATTATATTAACTGTATATAGATACAGTTAATATAATCAATTTTTTCGAGAAAGGCCATAACTATCAAGTGACTGCTACAACCTTCCACGATTGCCTTTACTTAAGTTCTCAACAAGTTCAACTGCTTATGCTTTTGCTCAACTATTTGTGTCATAGAACTTGCAGCTAGCTCTACTTCATCCGCAAATTGAGATAGCTCTGCCGCCGCATCTGAGATCCCTGTGGTATTTGTGTTAATTTCCTCCGTAACCATACTTTGCTCCTCTGCTGCTGTCGCTATCTGAGTTACTTCGTTAGAAATGCTGGTAAGCTCTCCTACTAGTGTGCTCATTAACCGCGCTGACTCTTGGCAGTAACTCACTGCGTCTTCGCCTAATTTTACAGAGCTTTCAATTATTCGACCGGAATTTGCAACTTCGCTTTGCAAGTTATCTATAAGCTTACTTATATCGTCTGTTGACGCTTGAGTTTTCGATGCCAAAGCTCTAACTTCATCAGCAACAACCGCAAAGCCACGCCCCTGCTCTCCTGCTCTCGCGGCTTCAATTGCCGCATTCAAAGCAAGCAAGTTAGTTTGTTCAGCGATTGCTCTGATCACTTCGAGTATTTTTGAAATATCATCGCTACGTTCCGATACTTTAACCACAGCTTGTTTTGCATCAATAACTTGATCCGCCATTGATTGTACGGTTTCAGTCGTTTTAATAATGCTTTGCTCGCTTTGTTGAACTTGGTCTGCCGCTTGGTTAGTACTGGCTGCCGCCTTCTCGGACGCCCTTGCGACCTCTGAGGCTGTCGCACTTAATTCGTTAATCGCGGTTACAACGCTGTCGATTTCTAAATGCTGATTCGCAACTTTATTTTTGATATTAATAGCAGCTTCTGTAGTGCGATGAGACTGTTCATAAGAAGACTCCGCAAGCCCTTTAAGATCATCAATCATATTTCTGAGCTTTTCGGTAAAGCGATTAAAGCCTTGAGCTAATGCGATAAGCTCTGCATGATGGCTTACTTCTAATTCGTGCGTTAGATCTCCCTCGCTAGATGCTAAGTTCTCTACCCGTTTTTGAATATGAGTCAAAGGACCAATAATCGTGTTAACCAATACAAATGCAATCGCGATCCCTATTGCTGCGATCACCACTCCAATTGTCAGCATCCAGCGTCCTACAGAGTTAGCTGACTCCTCTAATTGACTTTGCAAAGTAGTAGCAGACTCGAGTGCTATCGCTTTCGGTAATTCAATGACCAAAGACCAGGTTGTATTGGGTAACTTGATATTGATTGGCACGGATACAACCAAGTCATTCTCTAAATCTTCAATACCAGATCCTTTGTGTAGCGACTGTAAAACGTCAGCACGCTCGGTAGTTGTTGACTCGGCCAGTGGGCGTGCAAGCTTGTCATAATGACTGGATCCGACCACAAGACCTAAATCACTCAGCAAGGTTACTTTAGCTGCTCCCGAATAAAGCGACTCAGATAGCTCGTCAACCAGCGTCTGGAAAATAGGCAAATTTACATCTACGCCGACCAGGCCTTTAAATTGACGATTAACAACAACAGGGACTGTAAGCGAGGTCATTAACATCTCGTTACCCGCTGATATTTCATATAAATATGGCTCCATGATACACGGCGCCACTTTATCTTTTGCGCAGAGATACCACTCAGCTTCACGCAAGCCAAATTCGTTGATTTTGTCACGGTATTTTTCTTCAGCAGACTCAACTTTTTGTTGCACAGGCCCTGTAGATTCTTGTGTAAAATAAAGCTCCAATGTTCCGGATTTAACGACTGAATGTGAAGCGCCTTCCGTAAAGCGAGTATCATCACCGTCATAACCGTTCGGCTCAAATTGTGCGTACATGGAAGAGACGAACCTATTTTGCTCAAGTGCACCAAATACCACTTCTTGAACTTGCTCTCGACTCAGTGGATGTTCCTTGGAAGTATGGGACAATATCCCAGCCAAAGTATAGGGTACTCTATAGGCTYCATTAACAAACCCTGAGACCCTTTGACCATATTGGTTGGCTTTTGCTACCAACCCTTGAGAAATTTCATCGTATATTGCTTGTTGAACTCCTTTGCTCTGCTTTGCATTTTCCTCCGCTAGATGAAACCACATCGTTGCCACTAATATAACAACTAAACTCGTTACTAATACTGTTACAAAAAATAAGAGTTTGTTTTTAATTGAAGCTTGTTTCATAACATTCCCAATTTTTAGCGTTTACATGCAAACGAATTGCACCATACATTCTTCTTAACTTGATAAAAATAGTTAACTTGAGCGCCGCACAATCAAAGCTTTCTAGTCGCCCGTTTTGTAAAAGCAATGAATTGAACATTTTTACCTGAACCACAAGTTACCCATACGTATTCTTATCGGCAAGTATGAAGTCTTGTTTAACTGTAGCAAAAAATTTAATAACGCACCGAGAATTATGCAGCTAGAAATACTACTTATTTGAAAGTAACGTATTGACTAGTAAATAGAAGATACATTTGAAACTGCTAAAGTTTAGCGCAACGCCAAAGGAGAGAAGATAATTTATTTTAATATGCTCGCCATGGTATTTAGACCAAGAGGCTACTTTTCAAGCAGTCTCTTGGTCTAAACGCCATTAATAGAAGCTGGTGGATGCTAAAAGTAGTGCCTAAGCACTACTTTTTTATTTTATCCTTACCCGTTGTTTTTTCATTACTAGGTAATCTGTGATGAATGGCCGACTTTATCAACATATAGCCTGAAATAGGGGCAGTAAGTAGCAAGAATATAGAAATTAGAATTTCTTTCACACTAATACCATCCGATGTTGTACTAAAATATACCATTGCAGAGGTTAGTAAGCATGYCATTCCTAACGTTGTTGCTTTTGTCGGGCCATGAAGGCGCATAAAAAAGTCAGGCATCTTCACCAGTCCAATTGAACCGACCAGAACAAAGGAACCTCCAAGTAACAATAATATAGAAATAATCCACTCTGACATTCTGTTGCCGCTCCTATTCAATAATGTCGCCACGTAACAAGTATTTACATACAGCTACTGTGCTCACAAAACCCAACATTGCAATCAGCAAGGCCGCTTCAAAGTAAAGTGCGGTCCCCATACTCATGCCGTATAAAATAATCAATGCAATTGTATTGATATACATTGTATCAAGCGCCAAGATCCTATCGGGAATAGATGGCCCGACAACTAACCGCCAAAGGTTCAGTAATAGAGATACACCTATCATAGCGAAGACAATGAGAATTACCGTTTCTAACATTCAAAGATCTCCTTTAGAGGCTTTTCATAGCGCGATTTTATGGTGTCAATCAGTAACTGCTCATCTTTAAGATCAAGTACATGTATCAACAGGTACTTACGTTCTGAATGCTGTTTATCTCCCAGCGACTCAGGCCATGGATATACTTCTGCGCTTACGGTACCAGGCGTTAACGATACCGTGCTGGCTAAAATAGTGATGGGCATCGCTTGGTCAATGTCAAGCGGTACTAATACAAAGCCTGGCTGTAACTTTTTTGTTGGTCCTAAGATTTTTATCGCTACTTCTACATTTGCAGTGATAATGTCGTATAAAACCAGCAGCAAATGAGTAACTGCACGCCAAGGTCTTATTATTAACGGTTGTTTTGTTCTGAAGCGATAGGTGATTAGCGGGATAACTATCGCCAGTATGGTGCCCAAAATAATGTGTCCAGCTGAAACACTGTTATTCAGCAATAGCCACACCAAAAACAGTAGCAAACTGCGAAACGGCGTAGGTAGCCATTTAAATCGAGCTTCTAATCGCATTTATTTCGCTCCTTTTAACACTGCATTTGTCATGCTAGAAAAGTCATGCAAAGAATTTGCTGCTGAGAGTGCATAGTCAGTCAACGACCCAGCAAAAATGACCATTAATGGAGCACAAGTGATAAGTACAAGCACTGCGACTATTTGCGCTGGATGCGCGTTGTCAGCAGAATGTGTATCCGCTTTACCTGTATGATGCCAAAACACTGTACTACCAGCTTTAGAGACACTGACCAAGACGGCCAAACTGACCAACAAGTACACTCCCCAGAACCAGTAAGTGTGACTCGATTCAAGCGTTGATTTTAAGATCCATACTTTGCCGATGAAGCCTGATAATGGTGGCATACCGATAACAGTAATTGCTGCGATAGCAAAGAAGATACCGAGCAACATGGGTTGAGATACAGGACGACCAGCGGTTATTCTATCTCCGACTTTCCCTCTTTGTTTGCCAATTAAATCGGCGATCAAAAAGAGTGCTGCTGACACTAAGGTTGAGTGCACCAGATAGTAAATTGCGGCGGCGCTACTATTTACTGATTGTACCGCCACTAATGCCACCAAAGTGCCGACAGACACTACTACCAAATTGGCTGACAATTTACGTAAATCTTGACTTGCAAGTACACCTATTCCACCCATGATTATCGTTGCTAATGCAAGCCACCAAAGCCACTCTTGCGCCATGTGGCTTAACTCACCAGCTTGGTCTCCAAATACTAAGGTATAAACGCGCATCATCGAATATACGCCCACTTTTGTCATTATGGCGAACAGTGCTGCAACAACCGGCAATGCCGTGGCATAAGTATTAGGTAACCAGAGATGTAGCGGTAACAATGCACCTTTGAGAGCAAATACGACAAGTAGCAGAAGGCCGCCAATTTTTGCAAGATATACATCATCGCCCTGCAAGAAAGTGATTTTATATGCCATATCAGCCATGTTAAGCGTGCCCAGCACACCATACAAAATACCTAAGGCAATCAAAAATACCGAAGAGCCAACTAAATTTAGAATAACATATTGTAACGAGGCGCGCGTATTGTGCTTGTCGCCTCCATGCATCAGCAAGGCATAGGAAGCAATCAACAAAATTTCAAAAAATACGAATAAATTGAATGCGTCACCAGTTAAAAACGCACCATTTACGCCCATCACTAAAAAATGCAGCAATGGATGGAAGAAGCTGCCCTTTTCATCATCTCCAGCACAGCTATATAGTGAGCAAACGAAACAAAGCAGCGCTGTTAAACTTACCAACAAAGCCGAGAGCTGATCTGCAACTAACACGATGCCAAATGGGGCTTGCCAGTTGCCTATTGCATAAACTTGAATTCCAGTCTGATCCACATGCAGTAAAAGCGACACGCATACTGCAAATGTAACCAATGACATAATTACGGAAACTTTACGTCTAATGTCTACATTTTTTCCACAAGGAGGCATAAGCAGGATCACCCCTGCTAGCATTGGCAATAATACCGGTAAAGAGGTCAAATGTTGGATCATGCTTTACCCTTTTTCTCAGGAACAATGCCATTGACGTGGTCATTCCCCAAATCAGAACGCCCACGGATAGCTAAAATCACTACAAACGCAGTCATCGCAAAACCGATAACGATAGCCGTAAGCACTAAAGCTTGTGGCAATGGATCTGCATAATCGCTACTGTAACCAAGCACAGCTGCCTTATTTAATGTTAACCGGCCTGATGCAAACAAGAATAAATTCACGGCATAGGACAACATCGTTAAGCCCAGTACCACAGGGAATGTTCTTGCTCTTAAAATTAAAAATACGCCGCAGGCAACTAACAGGCCTACGCACGATGCGTATAGCAATTCCATTATATATTCACCTCTTCTTTAGGCGCATTTGCCGTTACTTTTCCTAGGCTTGCCAAAATCATTAATGTTGCACCAACCACTGTTATGTAAACACCGAGGTCAAACGCAATCGCGCTGGCAAGTTCAGTTTTACCAACCAGAGGTATATCAAAATAATCAAACCAAGATGTTAAGAATGGGCGGTCAAAGAACCAACTCCCCACACCAGTTGCGAGTGAAATAGCGATACCCGTTGCGATAATCTTTCGATAATTCACATCAAAGCGCTCAGCTATCCAATTTGAGCCATGTGCAATGTACTGCAAAATAAAGGCTATTGCGGTAACAAGCCCTGCGATAAATCCACCACCAGGCAGGTTGTGACCACGCAAGAAAATATAAACCGACACAAGTAACGCAAGCGGCAATAGGCTTTGTGAGATACTTGCTAGCAATAAAGGATACTTCTCTTTAGCCCAAGGCCTACCCTCACTATCGCTACCAGGCATAAATAGTGGAAGATTAATAAGCAATTTATAAATGCCAAGTGCCGCGATACCTAGTACTGTAATTTCGCCCAGCGTATCAAAACCACGGAAGTCCACTAAGATGACGTTAACAACATTCGTACCGCCACCGCCTACTTTCGCGTTTGCGATAAAGAACTCTGAAATACTATCCAGAGGCCTTGTGATCAACGCATAACTAATGCTCCCGATGATCACACCAATGGCTGAAGCTATCCCTAAATCACGTAACACCCGAATAGAGCTAGACTCTTTTGGCGTCCTTTGTGGTAAGAAGAATAACGCCAGCATTAGTAGAATTATAGTTACGACCTCTACTGTTAACTGAGTTAAGGCTAGATCAGGAGCTGAGAAACGCGTAAAGGCAACCGATACCATTAAACCAACGACAGAAATCATTAATAGTGCGACCATACGAGTACGGTGCCAAATCACGGTTCCTATCGCACCAATCATTAATAACCCTGCACCAATCGCATTGTGAACATCAATGGGCGTTGGCTCCATATTTCCAACCAGCTGCGACATTTCAAATAATGGCCAACCAGCACTTACTAGCACTACAATGAACATCAGCATTAAGTAACGCTGAAGTGAGCCATTTTCAATTGCGTTGATGCGTGCACGGCTCCATGAAACGATGTTATACATGGTGCGCTCAAAGACTTTTTTGGCATTCATCGGTGGCAGTGAAGCTTGGAATTGAAATAGGTATTTACGTTGTGTGTAAATGAATAAGCCACCGCAAACAGCTAAGCCACTCATTAATAAAGGCAGATTAAAACCATGCCAGATTGCAATCTCAAACACAGGCGCGGCTTCGCCAAGTACAGCACTTGATGCCGTTTTCAACATTCCGTCCACAACAAAATTTGGGAACATACCAACAATCAAGCACAATGCCACAAGTATTTCGATAGGAAAACGCATATACCTTGGCGCTTCATGTGGCTCTTTTGGTAAGTCAATAGGTTCACCGTTAAAGAAAACATCGTGAATAAACCGTGCTGAATATGCCACCGAAAACGCACCCGCAACTGTCGCCAAGATAGGTATCAACCAAGACATTGAACCAAGCAATTGCTGATGTAGCGTTTCAGCAAAGAACATCTCTTTGGATAGGAAGCCATTCAATAAAGGAACTCCCGCCATAGCCGATGCCGCAACCATCGCCAACGTCGCAGTATATGGCATAAATCGCCACATACCATTGAGCTTACGCATATCACGAGTACCAGTCTCGTGATCGATGATTCCGGTAGCCATAAATAGCGATGCTTTAAATGTCGCGTGATTAATGATGTGGAATACCGCCGCAACTGTTGCAAGCTCAGTGTCTAAGCCGAGCAACAAAGTGATTAAGCCCAGGTGGCTAATCGTTGAAAACGCCAGAAGGCCTTTTAGATCATGTTTAAATAACGCAATATAGGCACCAACGAGCAGCGTTGCTAAGCCAGTTAAGCCTACGAGAATAAACCACAGCTCTGTACCCGCTAGCGCAGGATAAAAGCGTGCTAGTAAGAATATACCTGCTTTTACCATAGTTGCAGAATGTAAATAGGCACTGACAGGTGTTGGCGCAGCCATCGCGTGTGGCAACCAAAAGTGAAATGGAAACTGCGCTGATTTTGTGAATGCACCCAGTAACACAAGGATCAAAGCAACTTCATACAAAGCATGTGATTGAATAAGCTCTCTGCTGGACAAGATAACATCAAGGTTATAGCTTCCAACAATATCACCGATGAGCATAAGGCCCGCAAGCAGTGCTAATCCGCCGCCGCCAGTAATCGCCAGTGCCATCTTCGCACCCTTACGCGCTTCAGATTTATGCCACCAATAGCTAATAAGTAAAAATGAGCTAATACTGGTAAGCTCCCAAAAGAGCCACAACTGCAACACATTATTGGACATTACAATACCAAGCATAGCTGTCATAAAGAGCATCAGATAAGCATACAGCTTGGGCATTGAGTCGTTGGCGCTTAGGTAATATCTGGCATAAAAGATAACCAGCATACCAATACCTAAGATCATAAAGACAAACAACAGTGCCAAGCCATCGAGTCTGAAGGCAATGTTGATATCGAGAAGCGGAACCCATTCGAATGTCGATCGAATAGTTTCTCCTGCAAAAACAGCAGGCGCATGGTCAATAGCGAGTAAAAGTGCCAATGCTGGCGCTACTAAGGTTATAGCAGTTGACTGATTACGAGAGAGCTTTCCCGTGAATGCAGAGATAAAACTGCCAATTAAGGATAGCAAGGGTATCCAAAATAAAGTCATAGATGAAACCTTTTATTTGCGTCGTTATGGCTCGTTTCGGTTAACATGCTGATGCGCCCTCCAAGTTGGAGCAATCGGTACACGTTCACCACACGTACATGAACCCTGTTATACTTGATTAGTGTTTGAGTTGTCTAGGGTTTCACTTTCTAGCTGATGCTATTTTAGACAACCTTAACAAACTATTCAGAATAAATTCAAAATTATTCGGCAGAATTAACCGCTAAGTTATCTTTGGAACGCTGTGAATTCAGCACTAAGAGCCATTTCTTACGGTAGGTTTCATTTAATTTGATTGATTGATATTCAAGTAAAGAATGTACTTTAGATGGCTTGTATGACGGCAATTTACCATGCTCGCACGTGCGACTGGGCACCCAATTGTTTGGTGCTTGTTCACCAACGTAAAGATTTGGTGCCTTATGGCCTGAATTGGCGCATAACCATTTTGCCTTTTCAGTGGCGACAGGGTATTCATCCTCAAAACCGCTAAAGTGCATCAGCTCATGAATAAACGTGTTATAGGTACTATCAGGCGTTAAAGTCATCGTGTGATGACGTACATTAGCTAAACCATCACGAGCCATTAATACCAGATGGTCATAATGTGCAAAAGTATCGCTATTTTGCAATTTACATGTCGCAAAGCCTCGGTATTTCTCGCAATTTAACTTTTCAGCAACATAAATCGGTCTTGATAGGCAATATACTCCCCTCTTTGGCTCTGGTCTTAGCTCGAAAGCACGCTTTAGCACCTGCAGATGATGCAGCCCCTCAAGATCACTGGCAATAAGTGCTAACGTAAACTGGCAAGATTGTGATCCCCATTGCATTTGAGAACTTAGTTGAAATGGCGCTAAAAGTGCACTTTGTGAAAATGAGCTAACTGGCTTACCGCGCCAAACTTGCAGCAAAGTAGTAAATTCCTCGCTCAATGTGTAACGAGTCGACAGCGCTTGTAATGTGTCAAAAGCTCCCTGCTTCACGATGTCGTGCAGCAGTGCCTGTCGTTGTGTTTGACTAAAACGCCCCCAAGCATCTAACAGAAAAAGCTCCGCTTTAATCATTTGACTAGCATCAAGTATTCTTTTAAGACGCTCAAATTCCCAATTAGGCTGCTGCAATCTCGCGATTGTGTTGAGTAATTTATCCGTTGCATGTTCTGGTGCGAGCTTGAACCTTGAGGCAATCTGAAAGTAGCTGGTGGGATTCGCCACAATGAGGCCAGATTGCTGCTCAGGCGACAGGTGTGCAAAGTTAGGGCTGCTAGAAACAAGCAGCCCTAATAAAATTGTTGATAGAAGAAAGTTAACTAGCGTCTGGTTCTTCATCTAAGCGAGCAAGCAAGTCAAGCTCTAAACGAGCATATTTATGCTCAACAAACTCAAAAACATTAGTCGCAAGCGCAAGTTTGAAATAATTAATGGCTGAAGCGGTATCTCCTGTCGCCTGAGCTTGCTTTGCCRAATAAAAATAGGCCTCACATAAACGTTGTGCGTATTCTTCTTGTGTACTTACACCTTCAGCAATTTGCGCCAAAAACTGTGGCTCAGACAAGGTGCCTAGATAAAGCTCCACGAGTTGAGAAGACCATTCATTTGGATCCAGTGACTCGCTATTCGCCGACAATGTTTGTTTTGCAAGCTCGGGATCCACTTGAGACTGAGCCAAGTACAACCACATTATCCGATATGCGTCTTTGGGCGCCCGTGCTAAAAATGCCTTAAAGTCTTGTACTGCTAATGCTGGTCTTTCGCCATAATATAGTGCAATACCTCGATTCAGGTAGGCGTACTCATGCTGTTCATCAAGCTCCAACACCGCATCAAACATTTCGTAGGCACGACCATAGTTTTGCTCTAAGGTCTGGTGAATACCCAAAAAGTTATACACCTCAGCCAAGTCAGGTTTAAGTTGCACCGCACGGTTAAAATCGATACGCGCAAGTGTCTGTAACCCTATGCTATCGTATAGCATACCCCTGTTATAAAGCAGCTGAGCACGCTGTTCTACCGCCATATCAGGCTGTAACAGTAGCTCGTTGAATCGAGCAATGGCAATTTCATTTCGAAAATTTGCCTGAAGTGGCACTGCAAGCGGAACATTTACAATGTTTTTAGTGGCCTCTGGTGGTGTGCTTTTACATCCAACCAGCCCTAATAGCATCAATGGCACAACTATATTCGCTAACTTCATTTCCTTCCTCATTCAATGGCATTCGCCCGTTTAGAGCCGCTATATCGGTTTGCTTAATTAAATTTTATATTTTAAAGCGATAAAATATTGCCAATAAAACCGCTTCCCAACTCAGCCAACGCCAAAGTATCTATGACCACATAAAAAAGCAATAGCGTTGCAACCTAGTTACTCACTAAAAGCTCCTTTTACTCTGCTGGCGTAAGCTCTCTCAAAATGAGCGAGTATTAAGCAAAATAGCATTACTAAATCACCAATATTACCTATTATACGATTTAGCTGTAACCTCTATAGACTAGGTAAAGCCTGTTTTGTTTCATTATTTTATATTAATTTGCTTAATTACGTGAGCTATTTTGAGGTGCAAGAGCCATGTCGATAACATCGTTACCACCGCTTATACCGGCAAGGTGCACTCGTTATTATACCTATGATCTTAATTAAGTGGTCTATCTTGAGGCGAGAAAATCTCGTCAATCAGTAGGCAAAAATTTTGCTATTTAGTTGTTCTAAATAAGAAATTTCTAACGCTGTTAACATCATCTGCGCATAAAAAAAGGGGCCATTCAGCCCCTTTGCACTTCTAATCTACGTAAAAAGTAATGTTTAAATTACTCTGCGCCTTCTTCTTTTGGCTGCTCAGCGTTAGACTCTAGTGCTTCTTTGATACTTAAACGTACACGACCTTGACGGTCTACCTCTAATACCTTAACTCTTACTTCTTGGCCTACAGTTAAGTGATCAGACACGTTATTTACACGCTCTGTGCTGATCTGTGAGATGTGTACTAAGCCATCTTTGCCAGGAAGTACATTAACGAATGCGCCAAAGTCAACGATACGGATAACTTTACCAGTGTAAAGCGTACCTACTTCAAGTTCAGCTGTAAGGGCTTCGATACGTGAGATAGCTGCTTTTGCGCTATTACCATTCGTTGCAGCGATCTTGATTGTACCGTCGTCTTCAATTTCAATCGTTGTGTCTGTTTCTTCAGTAAGCTGACGAATTGTCGCACCACCTTTACCGATAACTTCAGCAATCTTCTTCGCTGGGATCTTCATCGTGTAGATACGTGGAGCAAATTCAGATAACTCTTCTGAAGGCGCAGCAATCGCTTGATCCATCACACCTAGGATGTGTAGTCGAGCCGCTTTCGCTTGGCGAAGTGCGATTTGCATGATTTCTTTGGTGATACCTTCAATCTTGATATCCATTTGTAGTGCAGTTACACCATTTGCTGTACCCGCTACTTTAAAGTCCATATCACCTAAGTGATCTTCGTCACCAAGGATGTCAGAAAGTACAACGAAATCTTCGCCTTCTTTTACTAGACCCATCGCGATACCAGCAACTGACGCTTTAACTGGAACACCTGCATTCATCAGCGCAAGTGAAGTACCACATACTGATGCCATTGAAGATGAACCGTTTGATTCAGTGATCTCAGATACTACACGCACTGAATATGGGAATTCAGCTAGAGTTGGCATCACTGCCGCAATACCACGCTTAGCTAGATTACCGTGGCCGATTTCGCGACGCTTAGGAGAGCCTACAAAACCCGTTTCACCTACACAAAATGGAGGGAAATTATAGTGCAGCATGAAGTGATGCTTGTGAGTACCTGTTAGGTCATCTAGCATCTGCGCGTCACGCTCAGTACCAAGAGTTGCTGTTACAAGTGCCTGAGTTTCACCACGAGTAAAAATTGCAGAGCCGTGAGTACGTGGCAGTACACCTGTCATTACGTCTAGTGCACGAACCATGTCTGGTTCACGACCGTCGATACGTTTTTCGCCAGCGATGATGCGGCTACGTACAATTTTCTTCTCAAGTGAGCTGAATTCTTTTCCTACCACTTGCTCATCTAGTGACTCGCCTTCAGCAACTTCAGCGCCTAGTTTTTCAATAACTTCTGCTTTTGCTTCAGAAAGTGCTTCTTTACGTGCAACTTTGTCAGTAATACGGTAAGCATCACCTACTTTTTGTTCAGCGATAGCCGCAACTTTTTCGGTAAGTGTTTGGTCTTTTTCAGGTGCAGTCCAATCCCATGCAGCTTTACCAGCTTCAGCGCGGAATTCTTCGATTGCTTTGATGATAGCTTGTGATTGCTCGTGACCGTATACAACAGCGCCAAGCATTTCTTCTTCAGTCAGTACTTCAGCTTCTGATTCAACCATTAATACTGCGTTTTCAGTACCAGCAACAACCAAGTCAAGCTTACTTGTCTCTAGCTCTTTAAGAGTTGGGTTTAGTACATATTGACCGTCGATGAAACCAACGCGCGCTGCACCTAGAGGACCATTAAATGGAATACCCGAGATAGCAAGTGCTGCCGACGTACCAATTAACGCAACGATATCTGGTTGAATTTCAGGGTTTACAGAAACCACTGTCGCGATAACCTGAACTTCGTTTACGAAGCCATCTGGGAATAGAGGACGAATTGGACGGTCGATAAGACGAGCAGTTAATGTCTCACCGTCTGAAGGACGACCTTCGCGCTTCAAAAAGCCGCCAGGGATACGACCCGCAGCATACATTTTTTCTTGGTAGTTAACAGTCAGCGGGAAAAAGTCTTGACCCGGTGCTGCTTCTCTTTTACCAACTACAGTAACAAGTACTGAAGTATCGCCAATGCTTGCAAGTACTGCTCCGTCAGCTTGACGCGCGATAGCACCTGTCTCTAGTGTCACCGTGTGTTGACCTAGTTGAAATTCTTTAATAATTGCTTGCACAATATTTTCCTTACTAAATTGTTTTTCAACGTCAACAGGGACCAATCACAGTCTTAAATAAACTCATCATAATTTATTTAAGCACTACAATTGGCAGACCAATTGACGCTTGTTTAAAAGTATTTTTAAACGACTGTAAGTATACTGATAGAACAGCCACAAAAAAAGGGGCTAATTAGCCCCTTTTTTGCTGTTGGACAAATTTCCAACAAGAAATCAAAAATATTAGCGACGTAGGCCAAGCTCTTTGATTAGTGCAGCATAACGCTCAACGTTCTTACCTTTTAGGTAATCAAGAAGGTTACGACGCTGGCTAACTTTACGTAGAAGACCACGACGTGAGTGGAAATCTTGCTTGTGGTTAGCGAAGTGACCTTGTAGCTTGTTGATGTCAGCAGTTAGAAGTGCAACTTGTACTTCTGGTGAACCTGTATCACCTTCTGCACGTGCGAACTTTGCTACGATTTCTGCTTTTTCTTGATTGCTTAGTGACATAATAACTCCAAAATAAGTTTAGTAATGCTTTAGCCGATCACTAATTCAGCCAAAGCGGAAGCTGGCGGATTATATCAGTATAAACTTCCATTGCATAGGGGAATGTTACTATGATTCTGTTTGAGCCGAAGACAGCGCCCGTTTTGCTTTCAATAACCCTTGTGGATTGCGCTCACCAATGCCAACAAATTTACCATCGGCAACTACTTTTACAATGCCATCAGGTAAGTTAGCGACTGTAACCGTTTGTCCGTGACCAAAAGCAATACCTTGTTCAGCGGTAATATCAACAACCGGCAGATCAACCAAAGCCGTATCCATTGGCAGTAATAATTCATCCAAATAGGTTGAAGGTGCTAACTCTTGTGCTTTAGCTCTCTCAAGTAAGGCTTCCAACTCAACTAAAGTAATCATTTTATCACTAGGATAATGACCAACCTCGCTGCGATGCAGCATAATCACATGGGCACCACACCCAAGCTTTTCTCCTAAATCATCAACAATAGTACGAATATAAGTGCCTTTAGAGACATGTACTGTCATTTGGATTTGTTGAGTTTGCTCGTCGTATTCATCTAACGTAAAGCGATAGACATTAATCTTGCGGCATTTTCGCGGAACTTCAATACCTTCTCGGGCATATTTGTATAGCGGTTGGCCCTGATATTTGAGCGCCGAATACATTGAAGGGTACTGGTCAGATTCCCCCAAGAAACTGGCAATTTCTCGTTCTAGCTGTTCAAGCGTTATGTCCACTGGCCGCGTTTCAACAATCTCACCATCAGAATCTGATGTCGTTGTGCGTTCACCCAATTGTGCTCTCACTACATACGTTTTATCGGTATCTAGTAAAAACTGAGTGAACTTAGTTGCTTCACCAAAGCAAATTGGCAACATACCGGTTGCCAAAGGATCCAAAGCGCCGGTGTGACCCGCTTTTTGTGCAAAGAAAATGCCCTTCGCTTGCTGTAACGCTTTATTGGAGGAAATGCCTTGCGGCTTATTTAATAACAGGATGCCGTCAATCACACGGCCTTTGGTGCGACGCGCCATTATTCTTCCTCTTGGTCTTTATCTCCAGACTCCGGACCACGCTTTGCGTTGTCTTCTCTGATCACAGAGTCAACCAAGTTAGAAATACGCATACCTTCCATTAACGAGTTATCGATAACGAATTTCAGTTCCGGCATGATACGAGCACGAATACGCTTGCCTAACAGTGAACGAATATAACCAGTTGCTTCATTCAAAATCGCAACGCTTTGTTTCGTTTTGTCTTCATCATTGGTATTTAATACAGTAATAAATACCTTTGCATAGGACAGGTCACGGGATACGTCAACAGCTGATACTGTTACCATGCCCAGTCTTGGATCTTTAATTTCGCGTTGTAATATCACCGCAATTTCTTTTTGAATCTGCTGTGCGACGCGATCTGTACGAGAAAATTCTCTCATTTTCACCACTTAAAATTTCAAAATCTATGAGATCACAAATGGGGGCTAGTGCCCCCATCTCAAGTATTTTAATAACTTACAATTAAAGCGTACGCTCTACCTGTACAGTTTCAAATACTTCGATTTGGTCACCGACTTTAACGTCGTTGTAGTTCTTAACACCGATACCACATTCCATACCGCTACGAACCTCAGAAACGTCATCTTTAAAGCGACGTAGTGACTCAAGTTCACCTTCATAAATAACTACGTTATCACGAAGTACACGGATTGGTGCGCTACGTTTAACTACACCTTCAGTTACCATACAACCTGCAACAGCACCGATCTTAGGTGACTTGAACACATCACGAACTTCAGCAAGACCAATGATCTCCTGCTTAAATTCAGGTGCAAGCATACCTGTCATTGCTTGTTTCACTTCTTCGATTAGGCTGTAGATAACGCTGTAGTAACGTAGATCTAGGCTCTCAGCTTCAATGACCTTACGAGCAGACGCATCTGCACGCACGTTAAAGCCGACGATAATAGCATTTGAAGCCGCTGCAAGGGTTGCGTCAGTTTCAGTAATACCACCAACACCAGAACCTACAATCTTCACTTTCACTTCATCTGTAGACAGTTTAGTCAATGAATCCGCGATTGCTTCAATTGAACCCTGAACGTCTGCCTTAAGAACGATATTAACTTCAGATACATCGCCTTCAGTCATGTTAGAGAACATGTTCTCTAGCTTCGCTTTTTGCTGACGAGCAAGCTTCACTTCACGGAATTTACCTTGACGGTATAGCGCTACTTCACGTGCTTTACGCTCATCACGAACTACCGTTGCTTCATCACCAGCCGCAGGAACACCTGATAAGCCTAGAATCTCTACAGGGATTGAAGGACCAGCAGTCTTGATTTCTTTACCATTTTCGTCGCGCATTGCACGAACGCGGCCATACTCTAGACCACACAGTACAATATCACCTTGATTTAAGGTACCAGATTGAACCAGTACTGAAGCAACTGGACCGCGACCTTTATCAAGACGAGATTCAATTACCACACCCGATGCCATACCTTCTTTAGATGCTTGTAGCTCTAGTAGCTCAGACTGCATCAAGATAGCTTCAAGTAAGTCATCAATACCAAGACCTGTTTTCGCTGAGATATGAACAAACTGAGTTTCGCCACCCCAGTCTTCTGGGATAACATCTAGCTGAGCTAGCTCATTCTTAACGCGGTCAGGGTCAATACCTTCTTTATCCATCTTGTTTACAGCAACGATTAGAGGTACTTCCGCAGCTTTTGCGTGTTGTACCGCTTCTTTCGTCTGAGGCATTACACCATCGTCCGCTGCAACAACAAGTACAACGATATCTGTCGCTTTCGCACCACGAGCACGCATTGACGTAAACGCCGCGTGTCCAGGAGTATCAAGGAAAGTAACCATGCCACTGTCTGTCTCAACGTGGTATGCACCGATGTGCTGCGTGATACCGCCTGCCTCACCGTCTGCAACTTTCGCTTTACGGATATAGTCAAGTGTTGACGTTTTACCGTGGTCAACGTGACCCATCACCGTTACTACTGGCGCACGAGGTTCAAGAGAACCTTCTTCGTTACGGTCACTTAGTACTTTTTCCTCTAGCTCATTCTCTTTTACTAGAACAACTTTGTGACCCATTTCTTCAGCAACTAGCTGCGCCGTTTCTTGATCGATCACTTGGTTAATCGTAACCATGTCACCCATCTTCATCATTGTTTTAACAACTTCAGCGCCTTTAACTGCCATGCGAGACGCAAGCTCTGCTACCGTGATTGTTTCACTGATACGAACTTCCTGCTTCACTTCTGCAGCTGGCTTTTGGAAGCCGTGTTGCAATGATGTAGGCGCTTTCAAGCGGCCTTTTTTGCCTTTGAGCTTTTTAGCATTTGCTTCAGCGGCTTCATCTTTTGCTGACTTTTTCTTCTTCTTACGACGTGCGCTCTTTTCTTCGCGTGCATCAGACTCATCTTCCGCTTCACGTGCGTAAGTTGAAGTTGTCAGGTGGTGATCTGCGCTTTCTTCGCGACGAAGACGTTCCTCTTCTTCCGCTTTCCAACGAGCTTCATTTTCCTCAGCTAAACGACGAGCTTCTTCTGCTTGACGTTTTGCTTCCTCTTCTGCCTTTTTCAGGGCTGCTGCTTCTGCTTCTTGACGTAGACGTTCAGCTTCTTGACGTTCTTTAATTTGTTGCGCGCTATCCACTTCTTTACTCTGCTTATCTTTGGCTTGACGTTCAGCATCCGCTTTTCGCTTCGCCTCTTCTTTAGCTTTGCGCTCGGCTTCCTCGTTGGCCTTGCGTTCCGCTTCTTCGCGCGCGTTGCGCTCCGCTTCTTCTTTGGCCTGTTGCTCTGCTTGTTGCTGAGCCATTAACTCTGCTTCTTTGCGCGCAGCTTCCTCTGCAGCTAAGCGTTCTTGCTCTTTTTGCTGCTCGATTGCGCTCTTTTTAACGTAAGTGCGCTTCTTACGGACTTCTACAGATACAGACTTTGCTTTACCAGACGAGTTAACACTCAATGTGCTTTTACTCTTACGCTGTAGAGTCATACGCTCAGGACCGGTTGAACCAGTGCCACCGTGTTGCTTGCTCAAGTGATCAAGCAACGTCGCCTTTTCGGATTCAGTAACTTGGTCGCCCTCGGCTTTGGTGATCCCTGCATCTTTTAACTGTTGTAGTAATTTATCAACAGTTGTACCAATACTCTCGGCTAGTTTGTTAATGCTCACTTCTGCCATACGTGATGTTACCTCCGTTAATAAATTACTCTTCGCTGAACCAGCAAATGTTACGTGCAGCCATGATCAACTCACCAGCTTGCTCTTCAGATAACTCAGAAATTTCAACTAAGTCATCAATCCCCTGCTCAGCAAGGTCTTCAAGTGTAACTATGCCTTTGCTAGCAAAAACAAAAGCAGTGTGACGCTCAAGTCCTTCAAGTGCTAGTAGGTCTTCTGCAGGTTCTGCATTTTCTAAGCTTTCTTCATCGCGAAGCGCTTTTGTGGTCAGCGCATCTTTCGCACGACTACGTAGCTCTTCTACGGTATCTTCATCCAGACCATCAATTTCTAAAAACTCAGCGACTGGTACATAAGCCACTTCTTCTAGTGAAGAGAAGCCTTCATTGATCAGTAGCGCCGCAAAATCATCATCGATGTCTAGATTTTCAGTGAATAGATTAACCAGTTTATCTGACTCTTCTGCGCTCTTGCGCTCCATCTCTTCCACTGTCATTACGTTTAGTTCCCAGCCTGTAAGCTGGCTTGCTAAACGAACGTTTTGACCATTACGACCAATTGCTTGTGCTAAGTTGTCTGCTTCTACAGCAATTTCCATGGTGCGTGTATCTTCATCCATTACGATTGAAGCAACTTCAGCTGGTGCCATTGCATTGATAACAAACTGTGCAGGATTATCATCGTACAGCACGATATCAACACGTTCACCACCAAGCTCTGAAGAAACGGCTTGTACACGAGCACCACGCATACCAACACACGCTCCAACTGGGTCAATGCGTTTGTCGTTTGATTTTACAGCGATTTTAGCACGAGAGCCAGGGTCTCGAGCTGCACCTCTGAGTTCAATCATTTCCTCGCCAATTTCTGGAACCTCAATGCGGAATAATTCCATCAACATTTCTGGCTTAGAGCGTGTCACAAATAACTGCGCACCACGCGCTTCAGGCTTCACTTCATATAATAGACCGCGTACACGGTCGCCTGGGCGGAAACTTTCGCGTGGTAACATATCCTCGCGATAAATTACCGCTTCTGCGTTGTTACCTAGGTCGATAACAATTGCATCACGTGTTGCTTTTTTCACAACACCCGTTACAAGTTCACCTTTTTGATCTTTATAAGCATCAACAACAAGTGCACGTTCAGCTTCACGTACCTTTTGTACGATAACCTGCTTTGCCATCTGAGTTGTAATACGGTCAAACTTGATTGACTCTATTTGCTCTTCAACAAAGTCACCTAGCTGAATTTCAGGCTCGTCGACCTGCGCCGCTTCAAACGTAATTTCCGCATATGGGTTCTCTAGAGACCCATCTTCTTGAGGTTCAACGACTCTCCAACGACGGAAAGTATCGTATTCACCTGTTTTTCGGTCGATTGAAACACGCACTTCGATTTCACCGTCGTGCTTCTTTTTTGTTGCTGTCGCTAGTGCGAACTCTAATGCTTCAAAAATCTTTTCTCTTGGGACTGCTTTTTCATTGGAAACAGCTTCTGCCACCAACAATATTTCTTTTGCCATAGGTAATGCCTCGCTTGCCCTTTTCCTTCGCACTCAAAGTTAGAATTTTGCGATGATATTGGCACGTTCAATGTTGCTTAACATCAAGATAAAATCTTGGTTATCAACTTTCAACGTGATCATATCGCCATTAACTGCTACTAAGTCGCCTTTAAAATTACGGCGACCTTCTTGCGGAAGCTTTGTACGCAAGCGTACTTCTTCTCCCACTGCTGCCTCATAGTGAGCTTGTTTGAATAATGGTCTGTCAACACCAGGAGAAGATACTTCCAAACTGTATTCGTTCGTAATCGGGTCTTCGACATCTAAAATTGCACTAACTTGACGGCTAACCTCAGCACAATCGTCAACGTTAATGCCGTTTTCATGATCGATATACACACGAAGTGTAGAATGACGACCAGCTTGCACAAACTCAAGACCGAGTAATTCAAAGCCACATGCAGCAACTGCTGGCTCCAACATTTCAGTCAAATCTTGCTCGAGTTTTGACACAGAACTCCTCCATACAAACAAAAAAAGGGCTTAAAGCCCCAAATCATAGCTGCTTGATCATGGGCTCAGCATACACCTTGCGCCAGATACAACAACGCCCCGAACCAAGCGGGGCGTCACACGAATAACAAACTGTGTGGCCAAAGGCCGTGCTTGGTTTGCGAGCTATCTCAGCCACATTAACCACCTACTTACAAAAATGCAGATGTTTAAACGCAAAACGCGCATTACAAAGAATGCGCGAAATCAAAGAACTCAATCTTTAACTTGGTTGCGGGAGCCGGATTTGAACCGACGACCTTCGGGTTATGAGCCCGACGAGCTACCAGGCTGCTCCATCCCGCGCCAACACATAAAATTGTTTTACTTCTATTTTAAAAAAGTGGCACTTAAAACGCCTATATATTAGCTCTGGGAATTGTAAGTATCCCAAAAACGCTGGCAATCATACCGGAAATTGAAAGACTCGGTGCAATCGCTTAAATATGCTGCGTATTATAGAGACAGTACACTTAGATAGCAACCTTGATTTAGAACTATCTGCCTCTGCCGCATCTTGTTATCCACATCCATTACACAATTGACCTTTCCGACCCTATCAACTCATCCGTCCAGTTTTATTCTGACACATTTATTTATAACAAAAACGATACATTTGATCCATAATTGGGGACAGTGAAATCATAAAATAAAGGAAAACTCCATGAGAATGGTCATAAAATCCAGCACATTGGCTGCATTGTCTATCTTGAGCCTAGAAGCATTTGCAGCTCAGTGTGAATCAGCAGGCCCGCAAACCCCCAGAGATATAGACAGTGTTAAAGGTGATAACAAACGCGTTTTCGCTTTAGCACCGCCAAAAGAGGAGCTAAACCTCTGCAATATTCATTTCCATAAAAATGCAGAACACAAAGCGAAAGATTTTTCGATAGCGTCTAATGACCCAAAATACGGAGGCTTTCAATGTAATGCAACAACCAGCCTTAGTGCGGCAGAGTTAGCACCGGTTGAAGGAAAAGTATGTAACAACGTCAAACCAGGGGATACGATAGAAGTACACTGGGTGCACAGTTCATGTGATGTAAAACCAGGGCCAACCCTCGGGGCTTGTCTTAATGATAGTTGTGCAAACCCTGACTTACGTGTAGAGACACAAGTCTTTTTAGTCGTTAACGATAAGAATGCACAGGACTTTACTAAATTAGATTACCAAGGCCAAGTTAATGGCTACCATCAAGCTGGCGCACTACCAACTAATACCGGCACTCCAGTTGAATTTTTGGGCTCTACCACAGGCCCTAGCTACAACAACCAGCAATGTTCACCATTACAAGTGAGCTGGAGCGTACGCCCAAGTTGTGCCAAAGTTGACATCAATAGCCTTGCACGTTGGTGTGAAGACAACGCTTTTGATGAAGATCATGCCCATGGGGTTCGAAAATTAGTCACCGATCCTAAGCTGCTATCACCCATCAAGCAATAGAGCATAGTATACTTAGGTTGCTCAGTGGTTTGCCTAGTAATCTGAGCAAACAATAAAGCCGATCGCTTTTAGGTAACCCTAAAGGCCCTGTTTGATTATTTATGTGAGCTAGTACAACACTGGCTCACATGACCTGTGGTCCAAATATATGGTTCTCTCATCTCAACACAGAAAAAGTAAGAAAAATCTCACAAAAAAATATCAAAAAGTCTCGCATTTTCTAAAATCGACTATACTCAATTCAAGGTTTAATACCAATTGCAGTAAATAACCTGTTTTCAAGTTGGAAATTGCGTTACCAGCCAAACAAGGCGTTGCTACCCGTTACTTTAAATAGGAATACGCAAGGCAGCGAATAGCGCATTAAAACTTTAAATTCGTTAGGAAATATACTCAATTGGTGTTATGTAATTTGAGCAAAGGATCCGCTCTTCATCAATTTGAAGAGGCGTCTATGAGCATTACTCCATACCAGTATCAACTGTTAACTCAGACTCTTGCGAGTATCCGGCCTAACTTTCATGGCTTTTGTACGTCTTGGTATAATCAGCTCCAACATTATGATCTGCGGATGCAGATCCCGAACAACGCCGGTCAATTGATTATTTGGGAGCATCAAATATTTGATTTTGTTCAAAGTTGCGTAATGCGACTGCCACAACAATCAAACTTACTACATTACTTAAGGCAACAAAAAAGTACGTTGCTGTTTATGGGAACATCGGAGCGAGATATTTCAGCGTTATTGTTCACCTTTATTAACACGCTGAAATGTCATCTTGGTCGGCATTTTACCAGCGCAGCAAAAAATGCTTGGAACAAGGCACTGCTGTTAGTAGAAAATATGCTTCGATCTGAGCTTTTTAAACGAAGCAATGTAGTAGAGTTACAAGAGTTCAAAAAGGCTCAACAGCAAGCAAATTAGCTCGCTTAATTCAGAGTTGCGCATGATAAAGCGCTCAAAATCAAGTGTGGAACTGCGCAAACTAAGCGTGACTTCTTGACGTTAGCTTATTAGACTTCCTTAAAATATTTTTATAGGAAAATGATATGCTAAGAGCGGCTATATTTGCATCTACTTTGGTCTTGTCACTGACAGCATGCGATGTGTTTGAAGACTCAAAAGCCAAAGTTGAGGCGAACTATTTATCTCAACACCAAGAATTACAGGAAGTGGTTGAACAAATAAGAGACAAAGGCTTAGAATCAGTGCAAGCATCAGCCGCAGCAGGCAGTATTGCGGCTTGTGTGGCTAATAATCTCGACGCTGACCCAATGGGAGCACTTATTTCAGTCGAAGGTGCGCTACAAGACAGTGCCAACCTGAGCGATTTACTTAATTCAATTGCGCGTTTAAGTGATCAAGAAATCTCGATTGAACAGTTTCCGGAGCTATTACAGCAAGGTGCTGACACAGTCAGATATTTAAAAACCTTGCTTGAACAATACGACTTATCTGAGCTTAAGCAGCAAGCAAGTGCTTTGTTAGAGCAAGGTCAGACTAAAACGCAGGATGTAGGCGCTCACTTACGGTATTTAATTGAGTCTTGCAAGAAATAATACCAATTTGTTTGATTAAGCTTTCTRTAATGAGTTGAGAAAAAAGTTATGCTTTAGCAGCAATGAGCTAGAACATTCTTTACACAAACCTCAAGTTAAAACGAGAATTTCTAGCGCAGTTAGCGTCAGATTTCCCCTTCAAATTGAGTAAGTAGTAAAATTAATTGGCATAACTGACCAACTTTATCCCCTTTTCCGTATAGAGTCTTATTGTTCTACTATCGACCGAGAATAAGTGTGAAAATAGGACTCTATGTTTTTGATAATGATTGTCGTTTAAAAGATAACCCCTCACTTGTTACCCTAGCATCGCAGGTTGAGCGTCTTATTTGTGTTTATTTACCCAACAACAACATCTGGAGCAGTAGCAAAGCACAGTGTTCAAAATCCGTTCCAGCTAGTGCTTATGAAGAAGCGACTGTGGCTGCGTTACAACAGGAATTAGACGCTCGTCATCAAGCGCTCTATATTGTGCCTGAGGCAAATAAATTGCAGGGGTTGGTAGCAATTATCCGCAACTGTGCTGTCACACATATTGGCCGCTCGGTACACTCAGGAGCAGATGAACACAAATACTGGCTACGATTGCAAACACACTGCCCTGAGGTAAAATTCATTTCAGAGTACGCTCATACTCTGTTCACGCCTGATATGTTGCCATTTTCTCTCAATGAGTTGCCACCGAGTTTTACACCTTTTAGAAAACGCGTTGAAGCGTTAGTGCCTAACGAGCCGTTACCTGCCCCGCAGTTACCCCCAAAACCACCTAATACTTCAACTTTAGTCAAGTTCACAGCAACGGGAGACTACAGCGGGGACTTTTATGCAGGAGAGAAGCAAGCGCAAGATAAGCTTAAACAGTATTTCCAAACTGACGCAGCCAAGCAATACAAAGAAACGAGAAATGCGTTGTGCGGCGACGGGTTTTCGACACAATTTAGTCCCATCCTAGCAACGGGTGCAGTGAGCCCTCGCCAGGTTAAGCACGCCCTTAACCAGTTTGAACATCAATATGGTGCGAATGAGTCAACCTATTGGATCTGGTTTGAATTGTTGTGGCGTGAATACTTCCAGTGGTATGCACTCAAACACCAACACCGGCTATTTGCATTTACAGGTGTGAAAAATAAAAAACCGACAACCAGTTTTTATCCAGAGCGTTTTCAAAAATGGTGTCAAAGTAAAACACCCAGTGCATTTATCAACGCCATCATGACCGAACTCAGAGAGACAGGATGGATCTCAAATCGTGCTCGCCAAATCACAGCAAGTTATTTTGTCAACGAGCTGCAACTGGATTGGCGCTACGGTGCGGCCTTTTTTGAACAAAATCTTATCGACTATGACGTTGCCGCAAACTGGGGGAATTGGCAATATATTGCGGGAGTTGGCGCCGATCCCCGTGGCGGTCGCCATTTTAATCTAGCAAAGCAGCAGTCAATGTTTGACCCCAACGGTGAATATATAATGCGCTGGCGCGGTACATCTCATAAGCTATTAGATACCCGAGATTATGTAGATTGGCCGTTGGAGGAGTAATAATGTCTGGACTGAACAGTAAATACCAAGGACTAAGACTTATCTTTGGCGATCAGCTAAACGCCAAACATAGCTGGTTTTCACAAGAGAATAAGAACGAATACCTTTATGTGATTGCAGAACTGCAACAGGAAACAGACTATACTAACCACCACATTCAAAAAGTGTGTGCTTTTTTTAAAGCAATGGAAAATTTTGCCAAAGCACTCACTAAAGCAGGTTATCACGTTCTCCATTTAACCCTCGATGACACTAAACAATATGATGATTTGCCGGCGCTCGTTACTCATCTATGCAAAAAGTTTCAGGTAGAAAGCTTTGAGTATCAAAGGCCTGATGAATATCGACTCTTAAAGCAACTCGGCGGGCTTTCTCTCGATAATTTGCAGTTACGCACCGTAGACACTGAACACTTTTTAGTACCGTTTGAAGAGTTGGATACCTATCTAAAGCCAGCCAAACACACGACCATGGAGTTTTTCTATCGGAAACTAAGACGGCGCTTTAACGTATTGATGGATGAAGATGAACCTGTCGGTGGCCAATGGAATTTTGATAGCCAAAACCGTAACAAATTAAAGAAAGCAGACCTTGATTCAATCCCGGAGCCACTATGCTTTGCAAACAATGTCAGTGACATTATCGACCGCTTAAAACGACATCAAATCAACACCATAGGCAAAGCACAGCCACTATTAATTTGGCCAACAACTCGCACACAAGCCCGGGAACTATTAAGTTTTTTTTGCGACCATTTGCTGCCTTTATTTGGTCAGTTCCAAGATGCCATGACATGTCATAGTGAGCACAAATGGACGCTTTATCACTCTCGGCTCTCATTTGCCATTAATGCTAAAATGCTTAGTCCCAAACAAGTTATTGACGCAGCAATTGCTGCCTACCAAGAAAACTCTAACATTGATATTGCACAAGTTGAGGGGTTTGTAAGACAGATCCTTGGCTGGAGAGAATACATTCGTGCAGTATATTGGCTTAACATGCCAGACTACAGCCATAAGAACTACCTACTTGCACAGCGCAAGCTCCCTGAGTATTTTTGGCATGGTAAAACCAAAATGCGCTGCTTGAGTGAAGCTATTAACCAAAGTCTTGAATATGCGTATGCCCATCATATTCAAAGATTAATGGTAACAGGTAACTTTTGTCTATTAACTGGAATAGACCCAAATCAAGTAGACGATTGGTACCTGGGGGTTTATATCGATGCCATCGAATGGGTAGAAATGCCAAATACCCGCGGTATGACCCAATTTGCCGACCATGGTATTGTTGCAACTAAGCCCTACGCCGCAAGTGGTAACTACATACACAAAATGAGTGATTATTGCCGTGACTGTCATTATGACGTCAAACAGAAGTCAACCGATAATGCCTGCCCACTCAATAGCCTTTACTGGCATTTTATGGTTAGACACGAAGATAAGTTTGGCAAAAACCATCGCATAGGCATGATATACCGCAATTGGTATAAACAAGATGAACAAACGCAACAAGCGACTCTTCGCAGAGCAGATTGGTGCTTGAACAACATAGAGTCATTATAATGGTTTATTGCTGACAATCAGCTATGGAGTGACACACGTAAAGCTTCAGCGTGTCGGTTGACGACTACCCACAGAAACAACGAAAGAGCATCGATAAATAAAGCGTTTGGTCTCGTATAACAAGATTAGAACAGACGCCAACGACGCTTTTTCGTTTTCACTTTATGCACCCAATTTACCTCAATAGTGGTCACAGCTAGCACATCTCGACTTTTCTTTGAGATCAGCTCATAACTCAAGCTCTCATCGGAGCTAAAATCAAGTTCATACTTGAAGGTGTCAGCTTTAGCCCAACATTGCAGTATTTTTTTAGATAAGCTTTCTCTAATGCAGTAGTCACCTTCACTAGGCGCATTAACTGTCACTTTAACATCAGCATAGCACGTCCTCCCCTGGTTTAGGGCAACACATTTGCTCGGTACAGCATGCAGTATTCCCACAGTTTCTATCTCTTGCGCTTGCAATTGATAACTCAAGAGCATACTCAGAGACAGCACAATCCATGTGATCAATTTAGAAAACATATTTCACCCCAGTAAAGAAGACTCTGGCATGACGAGAACGAACTAATGGACTATTTAGCGTATCTTGCGAACCAATCAACCATGAAGCACCGGAGCTAAACACCCAGTCTTCTGCAATAGGGTAATTGAGCTGCATCTGAATAAACGCCGATGTCGATGAGCCCGGAGTGTATGGCGTAAGGTATTGGTTGATCTCAGTCTCAGAGACCCCATAGAAGTAATTGTGAAAATTGCTGGAGTAATAGTTAGCGCCAAAGTTGAGCCAAAGATCCCAATTTCTTAACTCAAAATTGCGTGTTGCCTCAACGTGAAATACCCAACCATCAGTATCTCCAAAAACATCGTAAACGACTTCAGCAACGGCTAAAAACTCACCAACATGGCGATAATAGGAAAAACCAATTGAGTTATCTTGATCGCGTTTTTTTATTCCTCTAAGCTCTGGAACCACGTCATCGCTATCATGGTAGCCTCGCTCGGAAAACGGCAGCATATAACTACCGTAAATGGCATCGATCCCCCACTCACCGGTATTAATAATTTGATAGCCCACATCAGAGCCACCAAAAAAATCTCCAGAGTGAGTATTTAGATAAAAGTTTTTATACTCTATTTTGGCATCAACGAGAAAGGTGCCATGCTTGAACGTCGAATCTGTTCCGATCAATTCAGGCATTGTCATATCAACGTAAAACGCGCCCACACTCAGCTGCCATGCGAACTCATCCTCAAGATCATCGCTTGGTTCCTCGCAAACGCCATAAAGTGGCAAGAGTAAACTAATTATTATTAGTAGTTTTTTCATAGTTTCTTTGTTTAGTGCACATGTGCCTAAATTCTACCCGAGATCATACCTGACCCATTTGTGACCAACAAGCATCTTAATATACTTTTTAACAGAATCTACATTTAACTTTATTTTAATATTTATTTCACATAGATTGTGTCAAATAGCCCACTTTGCTTATTCGAGCAAATGAAGAACTAATTAAAATAAATGAAAGGCGAACTATGAAACACTATCTACTATCTGCTGCACTGCTCTTTACGGCTGGCCACAGCGCAGCTTTCAGTCAAGAAACACACAAACGTATTGTGATTGATGCCGTTAACTACATGGCAAAAAACCCTACAACTACTCGGTACGCAAAGTTACAAGCGTATGCCCAAGCTAATGGGATGTCGGTCTCGCAACTTGCCAATGTTTTAGGTCAAGCGGCATTCGATGTAGATGATTTTGAAGACACATTTTTTTGCGGTGCTATCACGGGAGATTGTGTGCAAGCACCGCTGTGGGGAGCTGCAGAAAGTATCGTAAAGTATACAAGTTATTGGCACTTTCAAAACCACACACAGGGAGCCGATACTCATGGCAATGACTTTGGTGGCTATAACTACCAAAAACTGACCGTATGGGGAGCCATAGATAACATGGCTGCGACTTGGTTAAAAGGTGATTATCTAGATGATGGTCACGGTGGTGAAACGGGTTGGTTTAATGCCGATGACAGCGAATATAACAGTTACGGAGTTACTGAAAAAAACTACCGTATCGACAGTCACTCAACATATAGCATGTATGATGACTTTGAAGAGATGCCATTTCAACCTATCGATAATTTAGGTCAATATTGGTATCAAAGCTATGTAGAAAGCGGTAATCCGCAAGTATTAGGTTTTGTTTTTCATACCACCGACTTACTTCAACCACATCACACATGGACAACCTCAGATCTCAATCACTCTGGTTGGGAGTCTTGGGTAAAAGATTATTATGATCAAGAGTCGCTAAATGACTTTAGCTTGGTAAAACAAGCAATGACAAGCTTTAGTGCCGTTGATACTCATTCGACTGATATCCGGCCATTACTAACCCAAGGCGGTGCTTTTTCATACTCACAAGGTGGCATAGTGCTCAACTCTAAGGATCATTATGATCGTGTGAATACAGCAAAACAGGTCATCCCTCATGCAATCGCTATGGTTGTCCACCTGTTAAATCACGCCATGGACGTGAGATAATGCGGTTTGTATTACTTTTCCTGGTAAGCAATTTTTGCTTACCAAGCTTTGCATCACCTACTTTACCGCCAACACTACTGCCCWTGATCCATAAGTTGTACTTGGAGCAAGGTAGAGAATTCACCTTGCAGCAAACTGAAACTCAATTGCTGGAAAACCAATTCCTTCTCTGGCAGGCCAAGCGATTTAACCCAAGCATACTTGACCGTCAATCAAGTGTTGGCTTTAGCACTGAGTATCATATCGATAAATTTCTCGCAGCTGCGTTACTTGATTGGTTCACTGAGTTAAAGAAAATAAAAAAGCAATCCAATCCATTGCCGATTGATAGTTCACAAATTAAAGCACTGCTTGGAACCTATCCCGCAGATGGCCAGTATACAACTGAGCAATTACTCAAATGGAAACAGATTAAGCTGACAAACTCATCTGCGTTCTCCCTTGAGCAAGTCATGTTCAGCCAATCTATGCAGAATCGGTTTAAATTACATCAAGGAGATATTAAGTTGCTTCGTGCCATTGTGGAGCAACGCCTCTATCAACAAGCTCTATTCAGTCAGGCCCGTACTTATCTAAAACAACACAATCTCAACTTATCACAATTACGGCAAGTTGTGGCAGGTGAGCTGTTAAGACCAAGCATGTTAGCTTACCTTGGCGTCAAAGAAGAAATGCATGGGGCAACGAGTGAATATGTTGAGGCATTACGCGCTGAAATCCCGATGCAAGCAGTCGCTAGTTATTACGCTAAGCATAAAGATCGTTTTAGGTATATACAACAGGTCGATGCTATCGCTGCCAAGTTCAAAAGCAAACGAGATGCAGAGCAATTTAGTGCTTATACCAAGGCAAATTCGTGGCAAAAAGCAATCGACAAGTTTAGCCCTTCTTTGGTGTGGAAGTCGGTGCCCAAACCGCTAACACGACAAAGTGAACCTAAATGGGAAACCCAATTAGCATTTAGCAATAAACATGGTCAAATGACCCACAGTATCCGAACCCCTACCGGACAGTGGCTAGTATTATTCAGCACCTCTCCCGTCTATGGATATTATGATATAAATAGTGAGACAGTACGCTATCAAGCCATGCTCGCGCTTACACAAAGCTTTGCTAAAAGTAAGTTTGAACAAGATTATCAACAATGGAAGCGAACAAATAACGGAACGATATTATGAAATATTGGCAGGTAGCTGTTGCTATTTTTCTTGGTTTAATCATCGCGCTATTTACGCTGAAGTATGCCAACAACAGTTGGCAGCCCCCCCAGCCCAGCCTATCAAGAGAAATACAGGCAGATCTGCTGCCTGCTGAATTTCCCACAGAGCTACGCGCAAAGAAAGACACCTCACAGCCGACATCGAGTAAAAAAGATGATACGTTTACCATAGCCCCTATTCATCCGCCACAGTATTTACCGCCCATCAACAATGCCACCAAAAATGAGCTTCAATACCAAGGTGATTTAACTAACCCCGAAGCGTACCAAGCATACTTGGATGATAAAGAGGTACAGTTAAAACAGGCATATATTGCTGCTGTAGATAGCAAAGTAGAACAACTCGACGCATTACTCACTCGAGGTGTTCAAGCAGGGTTACCTCAAGCACAACTACAAGAAGCAAGAGACAAAATCTCCGCACTTCAGCATATGCAAAATACACTACGAAAAGAGCTAAGTGATAACTGAGGCTAGACGCTAGAACCTACTGACCTTTGATAGATTACCCTTCACCGCGTTGTCAATGCACGCGTAATTTAGTGCTGCCATTCGCTACATTTGGATTACGCAACACGGCATTTATGACCACATCCTGTTGTCCATCTTGATAATATCCGATGATTTCTTCAAGCACCTTTTTAGGTGTACTCGGGTTAGATGCCAATGCTAAATGGGTACTGAAGTCTCGTCTCAAACTTAAATAGGTTAACGTCGCCGCAGAGGTATTCGAGTTGCTCGCCACCGCAATATCAATCACATCACCATGTTCTGGTAAATAAGAGACTAGTTTTTCCAATTGTGTCGGCGTGGTGCTTATGTCTTTTGCTTGCTGCAACACAGAAGTATGCTGCTTCATGTGCAGCAACGTATAGGTAGCGATACCAATAACACCAAGCCACAACACTAGGTGCATATATTTTATGGTGATCACCAATCCATCAACGTGCATATGGTTGCGAGCATTATGTATTTTCAAGAAAAAATAGCTAAAGATGCTACTCGACAAAAAAATCAAAAAACTATAAACCAACATCATATCGATACCCGACTCTCCCGAGAAAGGTGAAAATGGGATCTGGTGATGGAACTGTGCAGACATGCCAAATAATAGCGTGTAAAAAATCGTTGTTATACCAAGCGACAAGCCACCAGATTTTAGCAATAGAATAAGCTTATCTTTTAATTCCATATCGCTACTCGCTATCGTGTTTACTTTGATACTAATTTGCAGACCTACTTTGAGGCAAGAAAATCTTGTCGAACACCGGTTGCGTCAGGTTTACTTCTTCAAATTAAGCAGGGAGTAGGACGTACTGAACTCACCATACTCGGTATTTAGTAAGAACACTATGTTGGCCATTGTAAGGCATAGCGCATAAAGAAAAAGCCGCCTTACGGCGGCGGGTTGGAAAACTTGAAAGTTTACGAAAGTTACTTATTTTCTAGCAACTTGCCCGAAGCAATTTCTATTTTTCTTGGTTTCAACGCTTCAGGCACCACTCGCTCAAGGTCTATAACCAGCAAACCATGACTTAGGTCTGCACCTAACACGTTAACATGATCTCCCAGCTGAAACTTACGTTCAAATCCGCGCTGCGCTATTCCTTGATGAATAAACTTACGTTCTTTCGACTCGTCAGCATCTTGCTTTTTACCTTTTACGGTCAAGGTGTTATTTTCTGATTCCAGAGTTAGCTCTTGCTCGGTAAAGCCAGCAACAGCCATGGTAATTTGATACTTATCTTTGCCTAGAGCTTCAATATTGTATGGCGGATAACTTGGTTGCTTATCTGTTCTTGCAGCGGCATCCATCATAGAAGCTAAATGGTCAAAACCGATAAATGAACGGTAAAGTGGTGATAAATCTACTGTACGCATAATTTGTATCCTCTTAAAGCCATACATAGTACTTACTCTTCAAAATGAACCAATAAGTACAAATAAAACAAATAGTTATTTAATTTTTCAGACCCTTACGGCGTCCTCATAACTGTATTTATGGTCAGCAAATTTATTTTCAAGAAAATTTTTCAAAAAACTTCATCTTTAATAAAAAACCTTTTTAAAACAGAAAGGTATATTTTTTCAATGGTATCAATATCCATGAGTGATACATGCTCATTAACTTGATGAATGGAATCATTCTTCACGCCACATTCAATCACTTGTGTTTTAGCTGTTGCAAAAAAGCGACCATCTGAGGTGCCACCCGCCGTACTCAATGCTGGGTATTGTCCTGTCATGTCTTTTATCGCTTGTTCAACCAACGTCAAAAAACATTGTGTTTGCTTAGCTCCAGTGTAAAAGGACTCACAGGGACGCTCCCATGTCAACGCCAACGATGCACCTGACTTTGCTAGTGACTCTTCTATATATCGCATAACCTCTTGGCTTTTATAGGCGTGACTGTAGCGAATATTAAATGTAATTTCACACTCTGAGGGCACTAAATTATCAACGATGTTTGGTACCGTGATCCCTGTGACCTGCAGTGTCGTTTGTGAACCTGCCTCATCTTTCCACCAAGGTAGTAATGATAGCTGACTTACGAGCTGCCCTGCTATGTGTGCAGCGTTGATAGTTTGCTCTGGATATGCCACATGTCCCGCCTTGCCCTTAATCTGAACTCGTCCAGATATTGCACCACGACGACCATTTTTAATCGTATCACCAACGGCCATATGAGCTGTTGGTTCACCAACTAAACACGCATCTAATTCGATACCTTTTTCTACTAGACGATCGGCGATAAGTTTTGAGCCAAACTCAGCCTCCCCTTCTTCATCAGAGGTAAGTAACCAGTAAAAGGTGCCATGGAGTTTATGGCGAAAATTAAGTAATTCACGTGTGGCAGAAAGCATTGAGGCAATACCCGCTTTCATATCCGCAGCGCCACGACCATACATTACACCATCGACAATTTGCGCACTAAACGGCGGTACAATCCAACCTCGATTGTCCGCAGGCACAACATCCACATGACCAGAAAAGGCCAAAATAGGGCCGTCAGAAAAGTGATAGCTCGCAATTAAATTTTTCACTCCCTGTACTTCAAACTGCTCAGTGGTAAAACCCAGCCCTGCAAGCTGTTCTGACATAAATGCGATGGTGCCTGCATCACAAGGTGTTACCGAAGGCGCTTGGATCAAACGGGTTAAGATCTCTATGGCATAAGATGTGCGAGTATTGAGATACTGAGGTGCTAGTGACATATATAGAAGCGACTACACTGTAAAATCGTACTCGTATTAAAAGCGTTAACTTTGACCATAGTATTGCAGTTTTAATGCAGAGCCATGACATCATCAAAACTTAATCTAAATCAAACTTTCAAAAATTTCTGAACGTATCCAATTTAAAAATTGATCTAGAACAGTTTTTCATTTTTTGAAGCCTTTTATGATGACCTCATTGAAAACACACACTGTTTCACAGTTTGAAAAATGTCCTCACATAGGGTTAGGAGAAGAATATGAAAACTTTAACTGCTGCACTTTTATCTACATTGCTAGTTGCTGCTCCATTTGCACAGGCAAATTTCAGTGTTAACGTTGGTGCAATTAATGTAAACCCTGACAACACAGCTTCTGCAATCAACGAAAACAATGCGCTTGGCTTAGTTGCTGATTCAAATACACAGCTAGGTATCACACTTGATTACCATTATAACGATAACATCGTTTTTGAATTAATCGCAGCTACACCGTTCTCTCATACAGTAGATGGTGCAGGCGGCCTAGCAGGTGCAGAGATAGCTGATATAAAGCATTTACCACCAACATTAATCGCTCAGTATCACTTTTTTGATGCAACGGCTAAGTTCCGTCCATTTATCGGCGCAGGTTTAAACTACACCGTATTTTTTGACGAAGAGCCAAGTGCAGCATTAAAAGCAACTTTGGGTACAAATGATGTAGAAGTAGATCTAGACAGTTCGTTCGGTATTGCGTTACAAGTTGGCTTTAACTACGACTTGAATGAAAAGTGGGGTCTACACGGTATGATATCTAAAATGGACATTGATACTGACGCAACTGTATATGCAAATGGTGCAAAAGCACTGACTTCAGATGTAGAGATTGACCCTGTTGTTGCAATGTTTGGTGTCAAATACAAATTCTAATACCTTTGCGGTATAGACAATAAATTACTGTTACTTTCTCAATCCCCAAGGCCACTATTGTGGCCTTTATCTTTTTGTTCACCGTTACAAATTACTGCTCTTTTTCGCCTCTAGCATAGCTTTCCAGTGCATAATCTCCGGCGATAAAATTGGTGCTTCGCCTTTAAATCCTGCAATTTCTAGCATTTCTTCAATGGTAACTATTCCACCTTTGCGTTTGAATACACCACGGACATAAGCAATAGCATGTAAACCACGGGACGAGTGGAACCTTTGCTCGATATAAAAGTACTTATGATCCCAACCAACCACTTTCGTTGTGATGGTGAACTTTTGTAGCGGCTTAATATCACGAATGTAAGTGATCGCGGTAGCATTCACGATTGGAAACCAACGACGCTTCATCACCGCAGCGAATAAACCTACTCGCTCAGTCATCCAGGTCCGAGCTAAATCCATAAAGGCTAAGTACCTTGAATTCGTGAGGTGCATATTAATATCACAATCACTAGGTAGCGCGCGGTATGTAATGTCTATCGGGTCAAGAATAGAGTTAGCGTGTTGTTGGTTTTTTCTTATTTTCCAAAACAGTAACAGTAAACGAAAATATAAATTCATAACAATGGTCTTACCAGTAAATAATTTTTCGATTCTAGCATAGCAATTCATATTCTAAAGAGATTATTTTGTTACCATACGCTGCATTAATGTCCTCGATGTGAACTGTCTCCATCTTGCGATAACCATCCAAGTAAACTAGATTAACTAACCTGAGCTTTGTAAAAGTAAGGCATGCTTTCAATACGATGAGTTAGCCCATTTATTTTTCAGCCCTCAGGTAAAAAACAAAATAGGTGTGAAGCCCATGAACATATTTTCCCTCATTGTCAGCGCTGTAATCTTTACTTTTTCCAGCTTTTGCTACGCCGACTTCGACTTTAAAGGCGAAGGTACATTAACTTACCCTACCGGTGCAGATAAAGCATTTACGTTTGGTTTTGCTTGGAATAAACAAGCCGAAAAGTTTCGTATTGGTGCAAACCAATATGATATGTCGGAACTTCCGGAGTCTTACTCAGTTGCAATCACGCTGAGTAAAGACGACGCAAAAGTGTGGATCCAAGAGTTTAATCAGGGGTTTATCTCTGAATTTACGTGGCAAATTGCTGACCATCATATTGCATTAACGAAAAAGGAATTTAGTGGTACCGTAAAAGGCAACTATATACTCACAGTAAATGGCATTGATTACTTTTTTGCCAGAGATAACGTAAGTATCACGCTCACTTTTGATGAAGATGGGATAGAAGGTATTAAAGTTGATGGCGTTAACAAAGACATGGGCACAAAATCATAAAGGCTACTCCCTGTAGCCCTTATACTCGCTGTGTGCGTGCAGCTACTAATATTACACTTTTACCGTTTTTCTATTGATCCCGTATTCACGCAGCTTATTCGCAACAGCAGTATGGCTCAAACCCAATCGCTTCGCCAACTGCCTTGAGCTCGGATAAGCTGGATATAGCTTGCGTAATAATGTCGCTTCAAAGCGCTTAACGGCCTGATCAAGCGTCCCTTCAAAGTCTGATTCTAAATAGCCCAAGTCATGAGTAAAGGTAGGTAAATTCAAGTGTTCTGTACGCAGCTCTTTATCATCTAATAGCGAAACCGCGCGATAGATTGCGTTTTCTAATTGCCTAACATTACCAGGCCATGGGTATTGCTCTAGAAACTCGATACACTCTCTAGCAAAAGTAGGCGCTGGATGACCATTTTGCTGCGCGTATTTTTGCACAAAGTGCTCAGCCAGCGGAGCAATATCAGCCTTGCGATCTCTAAGCGGTGCAATCTCTAGCGTTAGCACATTAATTCGGTAGTAGAGATCTTCTCTGAATGCACCTTCTTGCACCATTGCTGGTAAATCTTTTTGGGTTGCAGCGATAATTCGCACATTCACTTTTACTTCATTTTCGTCGCCGACCTTACGGAAAGTACCGTCTTGCAAAAAGCGCAAAAGCTTAGTCTGCAATTGTGTAGACATCTCACCGACTTCATCAAGAAATACGGTACCACCATCTGCTTGCTCTAGTACCCCACGCTTTGGTGCCGCATTTTCTTCATAACCGGCGTAACCAAATAGCTCTGACTCCGCTACATCATCAGGTAATGAAGCACAAGATAGTGCAATAAAAGGCTTTAATGAACGATTTGAAGCATAGTGGCATGCTCGTGCCAAGAGCTCTTTACCTGTTCCTGTTTCTCCAGTAATGAGAATTGGTGCCTCTAGTTGAGCCATTTTTCTCGCTTCACGCACCACTCTGCGCATTGCTGTACTGTGATTGTGGATAGTGGCAAAACTCTCTTGGCCATAACGACGAAATGCACTCACTTGCTGACCAAGTCTAGACTGTGACTTAATATTGATCACCGCTCCAGCTAAAACGTCACCGTCTCCCCCTTGAGGCACAGAAATCGGCAAAATATCCGCAATAAAGTCTTCGCCGCCTACTTCTACACGGGTCGTTTGTCCTAACACTTCTTTGCCTTCTAACCAGCGGGTAAAATTAAAACCTTTCAAAAGATTGTTAATATTTGCGCCGATAACATCAGTCTCAACCATGTTTAGGTCGCGACAAGCAGCATCATTACAATGACGAACCCAACCTTTTGCGTCTATTGATATAACACCATCAGGCAAAGCACTGAGCAGTGTATTTAATTCATTATGTTCACGCTCAGAAGGCAAAAATGCCGTGGTGCGAACATCTTCTACACCATCAATCAAACGTATCTCTGGCATGATTTTTTGAAACTGTTCGAATTCTATCGGTGGAAAACTCACATACATCCGACAATTTACTGAATCGACTTCTATACCTTTTAAGTCAACACGGTAGCTTACCAAGATGTTGAGAATCTCTTGGGCGATACCAATTCGGTCAGCGCAATGTATCTCTAGACGCATTTGTTCCTCAAAACGGGTTTACACGGTTGACGGGATCATACTCTAAGAATAGCTAGTCGACTAGAAAAACGTAAAGAATATTGAACAGAATTTTAGAGGCTGCATCAAATTCTTGTCCTATACTAGTACGGTAAGGAAAAATTTGTTTTATAAGGTGTTTTTCCACATTTGTTAAACTCCTGATTTGGTGGCTTACATTTTCATCATAAGATTGCATCCGCTAAACAGTTACAGATACAATACTAAAGAATTGGATATTGTATCGTTTTTGAAAGCAGGCCGATAAAAATGAAAAAGATAATTGCGCTGATGTTACTCCTCACCCTTTCGGCTTGTTCAGTTGAAGACCCCAATGAAACGGGTCCCTCTGACACAGATAAAAACGAAGACCAAAGTCAACAAGACAGGGACAATGAAGCGACCAATCTAAGTGTTCAGATTCAAACTCGTGACGGTAACGCTGTCTCTGGCGCTACGCTTACCATTAACAACCTACAATTTACTTCTGCTGCAAACGGTACAATTGATCTTGCCACATTGCCTTTCGGTGCCTACGTAGCGACAATACAGCACCCAGACTATTTACCTTTGGTATTTACTTTTGCAAATCAACATAGTGACCCACAAACCATAGAGTTGCAGCTAAAGCCGTCTTCAGATTCTTTAAAAACGCTTTTATTCGCGGGTGACACAATGTTTGGCCGTCGCTACTTTAACCCTTCACTCATTACGATGGGCAATTCGTTGCCAAGCACCAGCGACGGACTTATCCAACCCCAAAGCGCCGGAGCTGATGCCCAAGCGCTAGTGAAATATATGCCTGCGCTGTTTAACAGTGTCGACTTTGCTTCGGTAAACCTTGAGTCACCCATTCTCCAAAATCCAACAACGGTTCACCCGAGTAAAGAGTTTGCATTTTTCAGTTTACCAGCCTCGTTAGTAGCTTTAAACGATCTTGGTATTGATTATGTCGCACTGGGTAATAATCACGTGTATGACTATCAAGCACAGGGACTTAGCGATACCATCCGCTATGTTGAGCAAGCAGGCTTAAGCCACAGTGGCGCAGGAAACGATACCGAGTCAGCCCTAGCGCCATACAGCTTAACGCTGGGGGAAACGACCATAGATTTTATCTCGGCCACCTCTATCACGGGCGATCAACATACCATCACTTACGTAGCCTCAGATCAAAAAGGGGGAGCCGCTGATCTAACCGACACCACAGCCATAAGAGAAAGCGTCAACCAAGCAAGCAATGACGGTCGCTTTGTTGTTGCTCAGCTGCATGGTGGAGATGAATACTCCTACGCCCCAACCGCTTATATTGCAAATCGCTTCGATGTAGTCTCGAACAGTGGTGCAAATTTAATGATAGCCCACCATCCACATGTCGCTCAGGGCTTCGGTTTATATAACGGGGTTCCTGCAATATTGGGGTTAGGCAACTTTGTATTTGAGCAAAACCGACTTGAAACCTTCTTAGGGCTAATCACTATTGTCGAACTTGAAACAGCAGGAGAACCAAAAATAGACGCAATAAAAGCCTATCCTGTGTATTTAGAAGACTATACTCCCAAGCTAGTTAGTGGCGATCTTGCAAATGCGCTACTCAAGCGTATTGCAGAGTTTTCTTCTCCTGACGTTGGTATCTCATTGCATTCAGGCTTTGCGGAAGTGAACTTTGATACCCCATCAATAGTAGAAACCACTCAGCAACGTGTTATTTCTGTAGCTGCAGGTGAGCACATTATTGACTTGCGCCAATATGCGCAAAGCTCAGAATATGTAAGTCGCATCGCACTAAATCAATCTCAGGCACAGCTAACTCTTGGTCGTGATTTACTCTTTTTCGGTGACTTTGAAGATTGGGATAACGACGCTGAAACAGGCGAAGTATCACGATGGCTTATCGAGTCTGACGATACTTATCCTTGTCTAGTTGGAAAATATCGTGGTGTTCAAGGCTTGTGTTTACAGCGAACACAATTCGATGAGACAGCAACACGAGTTCCTTTCAAACATACTATTCGTACTATGCCCATTACCCCTGCTCCAAGCACAGCTCAGGCCTATCATGAACTTACTTTATACGGCTATGCAAAGGGCAATAATGCAGGGAGATTTAATGCCGATATTCGTATTTTGACATCTGAGGACAGCCTACTATTTTCTGAGTCCACTCCTGAATTATTACCTGCTGGCACTTACGACTGGCAGGTATTTCAACAAGACATAACGCTTCCTGATGATTCAGTTACATTAGGCGATGAAAACTTGCCGGCAAGAGGCGTGCAATTTGGGTTGTCTATGACGCCACCTACAAGTGGCGAAAGTGCACTCTTTTTAGATGATGTCGCGATGATCTCTTGGCAACGCTCACTTTCTCTTACCAATAATCAATGGCAAAGCGGGGGTATTCATGGATTAGAGTTTATTAAAATAACGACCCCGTCTCCAACCGAATTGGTGCTTACTTTTAGTCAGCAGTAAAAGAGTAATTATACATGTCTATTTTCAGCCAAATAAGCTTTGTAAGACGCCAGCGCGAGTTTTGGCTATTTCTTGGTTTATTTGCATTTTTAGCATTGCTTTCATTTACTGGCGTCTACAAGCAGATCAATCTGTTTGGATTACAATGGTTTTCCAAATTTAATAAAACACAAGCCACAGAGATTGTTGTCATTGAGGCAAAAAACTTACAGCAGCAACATGAGTCACTAATCAATACTTTGTCTGCATATGACCCGAAAGGTATTGTGGTGTACTCCGATGTAGCTTTAGCACAAGACACAGGCAGTAAGCATGATGCTGTTTACTATCCTCTTAATAACCCAAACCTATGCTTACCAGAGACTCAAAACTGGTATGGCAGCGCGGTCAGTATTATCCCTCCACCACAGCCGTGTGATGTACTATGGGACGTGCTTTTTCCTGAGCATGGAACCTACCAAAACAAAATCATAGATTACTCTTTATCTTATTATTCCCTGCCAAAGTTTACCGCTGAACGAGTATTAAATGGTGATGTGTTTGCTTCTCAAGTTACTGATAAAGTTGTCTTAATTGCGCAATACTCTCCGTTTGCTTTACTTAACGCTCCTCGCACTTTTACTGATAAGGCACTTCCTCCAGTTTACCTGCAAGCTTTCATCGCCAACAACTTCGCTGCTAATAGTTTTATAAAACCGTTAGACAAAAGCATTGTTATCACTTTTGTATTCATAGCCACATTACTACTTCTAGTTTGGTATCAAAGAAATACAACGCTAATCAATGTGCTAATCGCAGCCTGTATGAGTGGGCTGCTACTGATCTTGGGGTTCGCTGCCCACTATTGGTATGCAGTCTTATTACCAATAGGCGAACTAATCACGCTAATATGGTCAACTCTATTGTGGGTTTTCATTTCATTGAAATGGTCGGAAGAAGAAAACCTGCAATCAATTATCACGTTGATCCAGCAGCGGATGTTAGGGCGCTACCTGCCGCGTCACTTTCTTGAACACCCAGAACCTTGGGATGGCATCATTCAGCTTGTAAACCAGCAACTAAATTTAGATAAAAGTATCTTTCTTACCCGCCTTGAAGGAGATCACCGTGTTTCGGAGGTACGTGCACTTAATTGTCAGCTAAGTGACATTGTCGAGATGCGACGTGATTACGAGCGAGTTCCCTATTCCGATGCAATAAAGGCGTCTGGTACGATTAAAATTACCCGGGTATTCTTTAAAGATCTGGCTGAAAATGAACAACAATATATCGCCCCTTTAATGTATGCAGGAGATATTAGAGGGTTTTGGGCGTTAACGGTAATACCTCAAAAACACTTTGACGAACAAGCCTTTATTAAAAATGTGAACCTGTTTGCTCATCAAATTGGTGAGCTGCTTTTTCACTATAAAGTATTTACGACCGAACGTAAAAATCAAAAAGGTATGCTGGCTCGCGCCTTAACGTTTTCACTTAAAGCACCATTGAGTCATAAAATCAAAGATGCAGTGAGCGAGATGGATCAAAAATTGACTTCGCTTGAGCATGTCTTTAACCAGCTACAAAGCGCCAGCATTTTATATAATTTGTTTGGTCAGATAGTGCAGGTAAACGAGTCTTTAGAGCAATTTGCTAGGCGTCATGGACTATCAGTTTTTGATATGTCTGCACTTGATCTATTGTGCTTTTGTACCTCAATGGATAACGAAGTGGCAAAAGGGAAATTACGCTATTTAACTTTGCAGCGCGGCAAGGTGGTGCTGCCCATTTATCTCGATAATCATACATACCTACTCTGTATCCGTACCCTTGTTAAAGGCTCTACAGGGCTTAATACAAGCGCTCCCTTCGAAACCAGTGGGGTTTTATTTGAATTTATTGACTTAGGGGAGTTGCTTCAGCAAGTCGATGATCGTACTGAGTTTGTAACCCAACTATCGCGACAATTTTCATCAGACGACCAAGTACAGTTTCTTAAGTGGGGTGAACAGTAGTGGACTGGTCACTCGCTCTATTTCCAAGCGCTGGTGGACTCGGTCAATCGGTTATCACCTGTGTGTGGATAGGCATAGCAGTGGTTGCCTTTTTTAATCTTAGGTTTGGCTTTCCATTAACGGGACTCGTAGTGCCGGGCTATTTGGTGCCGTTATTTATCGTCAGCCCTACTTCTGCTTGGGTAATTATTATTGAAGCCATTGTAGTATATGGGTTAATGCGGTTTTTTGCCAAAACCCTAGTTGAGCGCTTTGGCTACGCAGAAATGTTTGGCAGAGATAGGTTTTTTGCCATTGTACTCCTTAGCATTCTCGTACGTGTCAGTATGGATGTGCTTTTTTGGCCTCAAGTCGCAAGCTACTTTTTGCAGTGGGATATTACCTTTGACTATGCAGCTCAGCTATACAGCCTAGGCCTTATCATTATCGCATTGACAGCAAACGTTATGTGGAATGGCGGGTTTAGATATGGCATCAAAGTAACCGCAATCCAGCTTGTAGTCACTTATGTAGTCATCCGCTTTGGTCTTATGACCTTCACTAACTTTAGTATCGCAAACCTAGCAGTAATGTATGAAGCTGTTGCTGCTTCTATTATCGCCGCGCCTAAAGCCTATATTATATTGGTGATCACAGCCTTTATCGCTTCGCGTGCTAACCTAAAGTATGGCTGGGAATTTAATGGCATTATGCTGCCAGCTTTATTGGCTCTACAGCTCATGCAACCAACAAAACTACTCACTTCTTTTGCCGAAACAGCGATTATACTGACGCTTGGTTATTTCATTTTAAATTTCACGCGCTTAAAGCATGCTAATATTGAGGGCGCAAGGTTGATGCTACTCTTTTTCAACCTTGGTTTTTTCTACAAACTTTTTTTAAATTATGCCGTTGTCGCTTACTTTCCTAGCATCAAAGTAACAGATACTTTTGCTTTTGGTTATATGTTATCGACCTTGCTTGCGCTGAAAATCTACCAAAAAAATGCCTTAGGTTTGGTGTTGCGGGCAACATTTCAAACATCCATTGTCGGCGGTTTAATTGCGATTTGTATCGGCTTTGCCATTATGGTGATCCCAAGCTTATTTGTAAAAAGTGAACGCTCCGCGGTGGTCTCACAGATAGAAGATATTTCTTTGAATCAAGTAGTCAGTGACTACAAGAGTCAGCTTTATACTCAAAGTGCCACCGACATCAATGTCAGTCAGTACGTCACTGAGCAACAGAGAAATCAATTTAAACAGGCCATTATACTACTCAAAGAAAATAGCGAGTCATCTTTTGTAAAAGCGGCGGCTTTGTTACAACAGGCGGGTTTTTCACTACAACAAACCGCAGCGTTATTGGTAATAAAAGACACCCAGGAGAATTATAAAAGAGGTTTGTTTATCATTAACCTAGCAGCTAAGAAAAATCATATAATCAGCGTTCCTTACCCCACAACTGAACGCTTAGCAAGCGAAGCTGCACATCTTTTGTTTTCTTATTGGCAAAGTAGCGGCATGGCATTTGGTAATGCCAAGTCTATACAAAACAGTGATAACCAAAGCAAACAAAGTGAATTTTTCCACGACTTTTTTATTGCCATGTCATCGTCTGAAGTCATTCAACTGAGAGAAATTAACCGTCAGGTTAGTCAGATGATGCACAGCCACAAGTTAAAAGATAGTAAACAAATGTGGATTTTCAATACCGTACCAGCCTCGGTTCAACAATCAGAATTGGCCTCGCTATTGGGGATCCAGCAAAGCTATTTTGGTACTGCTGCGACCACGGTTCTGCCACATAAGCAGTTCCAAGGCGCAATGATTGAGGCCTATCTTAGCTCGGATAGCTATTCAACATTGCTTAGCGCTTATGGAATGCAAAATGCTGGTATAACGGAGGATGAGATTAAGACTATAGATACTCCCATCCATACACTCATCGATGAATTCTCACCTCATATTAGCGCCAAAGGCAGTGGAGCGTTCAGTCCTCTTAGTGATACCAGTGCTGCACTTTGGGAATACGAAGTGTTGAGGCCATTGTTTGCCATCACACAAAATCCAGATATCGTAGCCACACCTAACACTTTTAAAGTTAGGCTTAGCCAAATTAACCGCATTGCAAATTTACTCCAATACCAACTGGCGCTGATTGACAGTGCACAAGGGCAATTTGTCGTTATTTCACCACTTGAAAATAACCAAGCTTATGAATTAGGACAAGGAATTTATTTTATTGCTGTGCTCGCAAAACCCGCTCTGACAATTGCAGTGCCAAGACCCTTATTCGAGAGCAATACGCTTGGCTTTTCTACTCAACTATTTATTTCCACGCAGGCAAAGCTACTTGCTATCGCGGGCGCTCATCCATATACCAGTGTAGAGGCAAATGTGATGGCCGCTGATAATATCCGTTCGTTATTCAACGTAGTTTACCAAAGTGCCCAACGCTACTTCTATGAAAAACCATTGTTAAATTTACAGATCCGTAGTCATAGCGCGCCATCAAGCATTAGACCCTCAGCATTGGCTTTTCAATTTACAACACCTAATCCCATTCACAATGAAACACTCAGCCAGTTAAAACGCGCACTCAAAAAGCTGGGCGTGAACACACAAACTGTCATGGGTCAACGCGCCACAAGAGGGCTAGAGCTGGGAACCACTCCTCAATCTGGCTATCAACTGTTTGCCCCCAACAGCGAACTTGCTGCACTGTGGTTAGCATCAGACTTTAAGTCAAATTTTGCCGTCTCTGACGATGCGTTAGCACAGCGCTTGTTGGCAATATCACATTCTCCAACTCTCAAAAAGGTTGATTTGCTGACACTTTCTCCGACAGATTGGCATGACCCAGACGCCTTATTTATCGACGCCTTGCAAAGTGCCACAAAACAATACACGCATTCGCAGCACTTACCGGCTCTCAGTGCATTATGTGCTCGACAAAATACCTGCCAACTACATGCTTTTATTGCGCAGCGAAACACTGAGCTTGGCATTATGTTTACACGAGATGGATTGATATTGGCGCTCTACTTTCCAAGGCGAAACAAAGTCATAGATATCATCCGTTATAGCGCAGCAGTACAAGAGGGACGTTATGTATTGGATTAACCTTGCCTTACGTCTTTTGATTTTAATCGCGCTTCTGTTTGCAGCCATGTGGCAAGGGTTTAATGTTTATGTGTGGCTAAAATCCGCGGAGCCAACAAACACCTCAACGCTATTTAATATCCGCTCTAATGTGCACTGGCTAAATACTGATGCACCACTGACATTTTCCTTTTCACCTTCTCGTACTATGTCGGTAAGAGTGCTATCAAATGGTATATTTGAGTCCTCCCCAAGTGATGATACACCGGTAAATTATGCTATCGAATATCGCTTGTTGGATGCCCGAAATTCCTTGGTTTATCATGGGGTTTACCATCATGCAGCTAAGGTCGCTGCAAATGATGCAGAGCAACAAATTAAACAGCTCATAGAAAATAGAGAAGCCTTGGCGGTATCATCAGGGCAATCTTTTTACCTCAATAAGGAAGAGTTACAGCAAGCCAGTCGCGTTACGCTCAAATTAATTCCAGAGGATCCACAACTAAAGGGCGTGGTGGTTCGCGTCCATGCCCAAACTAGCAATAGCATAACTGATCCTGCAAAGGCATGGTTGAAAAGGCCAACAGAGTGGCGAGAACGCATGACTAATTACCATACCATTGGTGAAAATGCGCTAACCAATGAAGAAAGGTATAATTCCGTTATGCTGGATTGGCAAAAGCTAGCTCCACAAGGGGTGCCGAATATCGACTTTCGTGCAGACTTGCTCTATGAGTCGCTCCCCTACAACGTACTCAACCATGATTTCTCTGCACAGCAGAATCTAGATAACTTACACGTATCCGAAAAGATGAAATTGAGCTTTCGGGTTTTTGAAGGGGAAGCATACACAGTAGACAACTTTGAAGACGCAAAACTTGAATTAGAGTGGCATGACTTAAGACAAATAAGCGCGCCCAGCCAGCTCCACCCAACACTCACCACATCAGGTAAATTAAAGCTCAGCAATTTGCCCACAGGGCTGGTAACAATCAGTGCCAATGCGCCAACTAATGTACGTGTATTTAGTAATGACGTCGACCCAACACCTTTGCTACACAGCTATTATTATGACCTGCGAGCTGATTTACCAGTGTACTATTATGTCACCCCAAACAGTGAGATTGCTCTTGACTGGCGTGCCCCAGCGGGGACACAGATCACTCTTTACCTGTTACATAATGACAAAGAGGTGGGAAAATACGCATTTAACGCAGCGGCAGCCCTGTCTTTATACGACCGACTGATCACGCAGTCAACAGAGCGCTTACCTATCACACAAGAAGAGAAGCGCTATTTAACTCTTCCTAACAAAGTGAATAAAATTAGGGTAGAAGCAGACAATGCCATGGTGAAATTACAAACTCGTAGCCCTAGCTTCAATTATGTAAGACATCGCTGCGAAACCATTTGCAATCCGACCGACACGGCTTATCAAGGGGTTGATGCGTGGTTTAGTCAAAAAGCAGACAATCATTACCTCTTTCATTCTCACGAGCAGATCACCGCGGTGCGTTTATTTGAAGCACCTCCCGAGATCCCAAGCCCCTTGCCACAATACGCGACAAAAAATCTAGACCATATTTTGCCGGTTTCGGATATTGTCTTGGTGCCAATACAGCAAGCGTACTTTGACACCGATGTACCTAATAAAGAATTTGAATATCGAGCAGTAACACACTCAGAGCTCTATACTCTGGCGGATACAACCGGCTACCCCACCAGCGTCATTGTGAAACAAACAAGTAAACCTAAGCTATTTGAAGCGCCTTTACAAACGCTAAAGCTTGAACGGCAAGAAAGCTCAATACAAGCACTCTACATCAATAAAGGATCTCCTCGCACACTACGCAAGGTAAGAGTGTATAAGGTCGATAAGTCAGACCCGCTAAGGCTTGCTATTGGTGATGTTGATACTCGACCTTCGGCTTTTATCATCAAAGTCTTTAGTACTGGTTTTAGAGAAGAAATTAGAGTGAAAACCACACTAGATAGCACCAAACTTTCTATACCTAGCACTGAGTACACTATTACCAATAAACACTATGTTTTACATTCAGGTAATGATGCAAGCAGATTGTTTTTTAATCCCGAATATAGTGAATTAGTAGAGTACCCAAGTATAACTTTACCTTTGTTCAATGATATAAAGGAGCCGCACACACTGGCACTCTCCTTCTCTGATGATGTCTGGATAAGTGTAATAGAGGCGCACCTCCATCCAAACTCAACACTAAATTGGTGGCAGCATGAAACACATTAACATTTATTTTTTGATCTGTTTTTTATATATTTTACCTGCAAGCGCGGCCGTACCAAATAGTACAACGATGCAGCAGTGGCTTATTCAACCTAAAGCGCTCAATGGGTGGCAGCTGGTGCAGTCACGTGAACAGTTTCACTTAATGCCAAAGCAAAGCGGTGAGCAGCACGGTGAACTCTATTACGCACCACAACGTCTGCCATGTGTTGTATCTGTACCACACCGTTTTCATGATAAACATACTCTAGTCATCGGGCAGTCTCTATTTGAAAGCACGTGCCAATTGCTACTGGCGAATACCAAACATAGATACGACCGTGATGACACTCAACAATCAATGGATTATGCAAAACAGCACAATAACTTACACAGTGCCGCTATTGTTGCTTTCATGTTAGCCTCCAAAGACGCAAAGATATTTCAAATTCATGGATTTAGTAAAAAGAAACGTAAAACTGATGCCGGTCGAAGCAGTGACATTATACTCAGCCAAGGAAAACAAAATAATGCCGCGCTGTGGAACTTAAAGACCTGTTTAGCCAAAGAAGGTTATCGCGTGATGGTATATCCGCAAGAGGTTAAAGAGCTCGGTGGTACAAAAAATATTTTACATCAACTAGATCTGCCCAAATATAGCTTTATCCATATTGAACTAAGCTATCAAGTAAGAAAGCAATTAACTAAAAATAATCAACAGCTAGAGCAATTTAATTCATGCGTGCGATCACTTATCTAATCACTTTACTGCTCTTTGCCAAGCTCACCTTCGCAGAAGAAGTTGCTGTGCAAACTGGTGTACAGTGGATAGACTTGCAACGTATGGCACACCTTCAAGCAAGTGCTCAGCGTCATTTTGAGCCACAGCAAAGTCAATGGCTAGCCCTGCCCGCCCATGCTTGGCTCGTGATCAAGCCTGCGGCGCTTGACAACTTTCAATTTAGGATAGGCGAAACACCAAAGCTTCTGCGTCAAATTGATAAAACACAGTGGTTGTGTGTGGAACAGCGATGTCAACTTGGCAGTGCTCGGCAACATCGTTTAATTGAGGTGACTTATCATGGCCAGCAAGCACAATCATTGGCTCTTTGGCAAGGTAATGTACATCGTCATCGCGATCCCTTTAGGCGCGCCTTAGCATTGCCAGGTCTAGATACTAAGGTATTGAAAATCGCTCAGAGTACGCAGAGGTGGTATCACCTTGCACCAACCGACAAGACCACAGTCTTTTTTACGCAAGCTAAAAAGTTAAAAATAACAGTGCGAAAGGATCTCCATGAAGTAATCCAAAACGGTATCGTGACTGTGAAGGTAAATGGTAAAGTGATTAGTCGTATTTCTGTTTCAGATCTACATGCAGCTGAGTACTTACAACCAAAAGCAGGACTAGTTAACCAAGACTATATCGCAGTACCACAAGGCAGCTACTTAACTATAACAAGCTCTGTACCTGTCTACCTCAATGTAGTGCAAATGCACCGTGGGATATTTGATGACAATGCTGGGCAAAAACAACTAGAGACTCTTTTTAATCCGTACTGGAGCCAACAATTAGATAGTCAACTTCAGCGCTTGTATTTTAGCAATGACCGAACCGATGTTGAGACAGCAGCTACTGACTCAGTGCTAACAATTGCGAGAAAGCAAGCCATGAGGGGTATTACCTCTTCACTCAGCTTTGTCTCCCCAAGTAGTCCAAACAAACTCATCACCCAAGCAGCGAACGTCGCCGTCACGTTGGGTAGTCGTAGCGTAACCGATGATGTTAAATTGGTCACTGGAAGTCAACATATTGCCTATACGCAATCCTCAAGTACGCTCACTTATCATCTTGATGACATCCCTATCATCGACAATGCCGTCACCGTCTTTGTTCGTGCAACGCAGCAGCAGCAGTTGCTATTACACACAGAGCATGACCAGTACAGACTACACCTTTCACCAAGTGCGCATTTTCAACGCTTAACGCTCCCTATCCATCCGGCTTCAACATTCATAACCGTTCAAGGAAGCATACTAAAGCGTGACGTTGCACTTGCGGTAAATAGACTACAACCATTTCCTAAGTTTAACGCGATGACTCAAGAAGGCTTACGTAGTAGTGAGTTTATCAGTCGATTATTGACGCATAACAGGAACAATAGAGCTAACAGTTACAATCTCTCTTTGACAACTCTGAGACCACCAACGCTAAATCTAGGGCTAACTAGCGCTGCACAGTTTCATGCGACCAAATCACTTATTGAGCTGCGCATGCAGGCGAGCACATTACCGATACAGACATTGGCTAAAGTTAAACCCTTTCTTAATGGCTATAACGAACAAGTTACCCTGCTCGCATGGCAGCTTAATATTGATGTGTTGAGCCAATTGGCGCGCACTGGAAATGCTGAGTTACTATTAAAGTCACTGCTACTGAGCAATTCAGACATGCTAAAGAAATATGCTGCCAATACATTACTGACACACTACGTGGAAGCAACAGATTATATACAAGCAGCTGGGCTATGTGCGGGGTATAGCCCCTATATCACTGAGTATCAATGTGACAACATTGAATTAGATTACTTGATACAATCTGGCGCGCATCAAGAAGCGCTGTGGATGAGTCAGACAATGTCATTGGCACAACATCAAGTTCAGCTACTCGCTACACTTCAATCTAATCAGATTAGTTCACCGCAATATAGTTTAAGCCATCATGGTCAGCACCTTGCCCATACCATAGACAAACCAACGCAATTATATCGTGTAGATCGAGGTGAAGCGGTACAGTTAACAGCAAATACCCCCCTTACTTTGAAAGTAAGCGCACGCACAGCATTTCAGGGGCAACAATATAAAAATACGCAATGGCTATATTACCAGCAGGATAAAGCAATAAATCTACTGCCTGTCTATGCCGATATTCCTGCTAATATGCAGTTACAGTCTGACAATACTCGCTTGTCTATTGCCACACGACAGCAGATAAACTTAGCGGCGGGAGAAAGTATCCACTTATTTAGCAATAGTGAACTTTTCCTTGATATTCAGATAACACCACCATTGGCGGCAGCACCCCCTGTCGATAACCAAGCCGTGAAACTTATCAGTGATGCTCAATCCATTGTCAGTGCTGAATTTTCAGTAATAGAAGTCGCGGTAAACGCCCTATACCATTTAAGCCAACAAACGCTGAACAATGAGCAATATCACTCAGCGCTACAGCGCTTACACACAAGCTTAACTGACAATATCACGCATCAAGCATTATATGCTCGCCTGCTGCGCTATGGGCAGTGGCGTCCAGTCCAGCAATATACAAGTTACCTTGGGACTCAAAAAGTTAGCACTGAAGCCGACTTAGCAAAAAGTTATGCAGATCAAATCACAGCCCATCTCACACAAACCCCGCTTTCAGGGTTACAGCTTCGTGCAAATGAGCTACTGACCATTGACTTTACACAGTATCAACACTTGCAAACTCGCATCACATTGCGCTTTTCCGATGCGATGCAAGTCAGTACACCGCCCGCCCAAGTTGAACTTATTGGCCATGGCTCTGGCACGGTTTTAACGTTACAGGCCGGTGAGACTTTTACTCATGGTATTAAACCGGATGAAGCCAGAGCGAGTCACATACAATTACGCTGGCTAAACCCAATCTCTGGGCAGATGGTCGGGATCACTCCCCAGTATTACAGTGAAGGCCGCTGGCATGATATTGAATTAGATACTCGCCAAATTTTTTATCGCTCAGATAAACAGACACCTGTCACTGCAACGCTTTCGCAAGATAGCTTAATAAAAATCGAAAGCATGGAAAATGGAACGAGAAAAGAGGCCAATTACTTCCACCCTGCGGGGCAAGTAAGCCTCACCGCGACAGGTGCCGCTGCACTCGTGCGGATGTCAGTTTGGTCTTTAAGTCCCACACTATCACGCGTAAACTTAACTCCAACACCGGAGGTACATCTCAATACACAAGTGCGCCCTGATCTTAACGCGATGCTTACGCCATACCAAAATCCTCGCCTCGAAATGGATGAAAGCCAAATGGGTATCGCCGGATTTTTAGTATTTGATAGTGATGACATCGTCCAAACAACAGAGCCAACCCCCAACCGCATCACCTTAGATCTCGGCCTTTCGCTGAGGCTTAAAGAGGAAAATAATTGGTATCGACTAGACACGTTTTATACCTTAGATAATCATCATCAAGATACATTTTCAATCAATGGCAAATATGACTGGCTATCGCAGTACACTAATTGGTTTGCTGAGGTTCAATTACGTAATCGCTGGCAAAACTCCACAGCGTTAAGCGACAGTCACCTCACATCTCGTTTATCTAGCAAACTGGGACAAATACATCGCTATAACTCGGGATTTAGAAGCATTTGGTGGTGGCAGCCTTTCTATACTTACACCAGTATCAACAAAGATGAGTTTATAGCCGATGCGCAAATTAGCCCTGATATGTATACCTTCTACCGCAACAACCACCGGCACGGTTGGCAAGCACATGCAGGGCTACGCTATCAACCTTGGGTCGATAGTTATATTGACTCCAGTGCGACTTTGACATCTAATCAAGACTGGCAAACCTTTGATAATATGTTACTTTCAATTAATTGGAATCAATATCATGAAGGCCATATTTTCCGTTTAGGTCTGACATCAAGATACGTATTTGCGGATCAACACCGTCCAAACCCGACTTGGCAGTACTTGACCCAGGTAGGTTGGCAAACGGGTTTTGACTTTAGCACACATACCGCAGGCTGGCTCAGCCTTACATGGACACAAGATTGGTTTAACAACACTCACCAAATTGGTTTTCAAGTCCATTTGGGCAATCTACAACAAACAGGGTTCGCGCCATACGCGCATGATGAAATCGTCTTTGAGTCGTTGCAGCTAGGCCATTTATTAGAGCAAGATTTACATGACCAGTAATGTGTTAAAAAATCAATTAGAGTCCTTATTTTTTGCCGAAACTGAACAGTTTTGGCTTAATTTGTACCAACATAAGTATAATGCTTTAATTGATGAGTTATGTGCATGGGAGCTACTCTATAATCGTCCCGAAAGCGAAGATGAAACCGATTGGCTCGTCCTGCAATCCATTGCCTTTTTGAGGCATAAGATTGAGACACTACACGAGCAAATATTGCAGCTAGATGTCTCCCATACCAGCTTTGTACAAAGGATCGCTAAATCCGAATTTGCAGCGGAAAAAGCCCTCCACATTTTAGCGTATGCCAAAGAGCTAGGTGCCACTAAGTCAATGCTAGCACAAGATAAAAAAGCATTTTCACGTTGGTTTGATGAAGGTGCTGTCGTGGCTCGTTATGAGCATCAAGTAGCGACAATGGGGCAACAAATTAAGTTTCTAATCGCCAAGCTTGGAACGCTGACAAACCGTTATCTACAAACGCACCAGACAAACCTAGAAAGCGCTTGGCAGCGATTAGATTTGCAACCATTTTGTTTAACCTTATTAGCCAACAGCCAAAGTCAGCATATTCGCCACGGCTTAATCCGAGCGTTGGTAAATATGGTCGCGACGCTCAACAAACTAGAGGGCGACCCTGAACTAGATGGTGAGCTGATAGCCAAGCTCATTGAGTTTCTTGAAGCTGACAACATGCCATATCAAGCCGTCGTTGACATTCTTGAACTACTCATTCATCAGCGCCCAACATTTAGCCGTGCATATATGTGGTCAATGTTAGCCGAAGCCAACGAAGTCGACTCTCCGTCAAAAATCGATGCTGAATTACTCTACATAGTAAGTACCTTTGCAAAAATACTTGTGAGCCAGAGCACCCTCACTGAGCAAGACCTTAAGATTCTCACAGCACTGAGCAAACACGTATTACCTCGAGTGCGTCAGGTCACTATTGAGTATGTGGAGTTTTACCCTCACACGTTTGCAAAGTCACTATTGAAGGAGCGGTTCGAGCAAGAAACTGAAAACGCAGTGCGATTTACACTAATCAAGCAGCTGTCTGCTGATAGGTTCTGTCAGGATGATTTTTCATTTGACTGGTGGCAGCGAACGTTAATGAGTAAGCAACCATTACCCTTAAAGCGTTTGGCTCTTGAGCAAAGTGCGAGGATCATGCTGAATATGCAGCTTGGTGAGTCAGAACCACAAGCTTGCTTTAAGCGCTTTATAGACACGCTCAACGCTTGTTTAGCCTCTGAAGAAAATATCGCAGTGTGTCGGTATATCACAAGAGCTAGGGAGCAATTGAGTAGCTTTTACCATCAGGCGCTAGTTGCTCAGCTCAACGCTTCTCTTGAAGCGAATGAGCAAAGCGATACATTAATTACCTGCTCCCAGGATGAATTAGGTCGGGCGCTTTCTTATCTCGCTCAGCATGGCCAGAGTCTCAACGCCAACCGCACAAAAACCGGATGGCGGATCCAACAGGGTTATAAGCAGGTGCGTCGATTGTGGCGTATTCTTCATGAGATCAGACACCCAAGCACAGATAAAAGGCAAAGCCACTCACATACCAAGGCCAAAAACCCCAGTGTCTATGTTCATGTACCCAGTTGTACCACTGCTGAAATCAGTGAAACCAAAGTGCCTGGAGAGCTTTTGTTTAATATCACAGAGCAATCGAGTCGCCCTCACTTACCACTGTTAGACTTTATGCTCAGCGTACTGATTAACGATCATCACAAACAGGCCGCTAAAACTTACACGCCAGATGGCATTCTATCGGTGTTACCGCCGCCAACACTATGGCAACGTCTCAAAGCTTATTGGGTCATTTCATGGCAGTTTTCTGAATTTGATCAACTGCGTAAAGGCAATGAGCTTGAACAGCAGAAGTACCTCGAAACACTCGAGCAATTGGGATTTACCATGCAATTTACTGGCTATGGAGATATAGCTGAGACACAGTTTCCAGTTCCTAAAGATATTCACCGTCTCTACAATCGAACCAATATCACCTCTGTTTTTCTGACAATATGGAGTAGTTTCAAAGAATACATGGATGCCATTTACCAAAATAGCATCTCTCAACTGGTATTTTTTGTGCTGGCATTTATCAGCTATTTTTGGACGCGACACATTGTCGCAAGCCAAAAAATCAAGCGTAATAGAAGACATATTCCGGTATCAATCGGTGGCTGGGGTACTCGAGGAAAATCAGGTACAGAACGCCTTAAATCGGCACTTTTTAGCAGTATGGCGCTTAAAGTTGTCAGTAAAACAACTGGCTGTGAAGCCATGCTCATCTATTCCAAAATATCTGGTGAGCAATATGAAATCCCACTCTTTCGACCTTTTGATAAAGCCAGTATTTGGGAGCAAGCCGATGTGCTGCACTTTGCCAAACAAGTCAAAGCAGACATTTTCTTATGGGAATGTATGGGATTAACACCGAGATACGTAAAAATTCTTGTGCGATGGATGAAAGACAATTTTGCCACCATTACCAATGCTTACCCAGATCATGAGGATATTTTGGGACCAACTGGACTAGATGTGGCCAAAGAAATGTCGGCATTTCTTGGCTACAATACCCAAGTTTTTACCTCTGAGCAGAACATGGCGTCAGTGCTCAATTTGGCGGCTGAACAAAAGAATACCTCTTTGATCCAAAACCACTGGGGGGATGGCTACCAAATCACCGCCGATATTCTTGCAAAATATCCCTATGTTGAACATCCTGACAACATCGCGTTGGTTTGTAAAATGGCGCAGTACATTGGCATCAATAAGGATTATGTGTACAAAGAAACCGCATCACGAGTTATTCCTGATGTGGGAGTATTACAACAGTTTACTCCCGCAAAATATGGCCACGTTAGCCAGACCTTTATTAATAGTATGTCGGCGAATGAAAAACTGGCAACCATCGAAAATTGGAAACGCTTAAATATTGTAGAACAAGGAAAAAACGGCCAAGTTATTGCCCTTATCAACAATAGAAACGATAGGGTTGCTCGCTCTCAGGTGTTTGCAAATATTCTTGCCAATGACTTACACTTTGATCAGATTGTCATTATCGGTACAAATATTGATGGCTTCTTTAAATACTTTCTGACCGCGCTAGAAAATCTGTTAGAAAACATTTTTGTCAATAATGATAAACAAGCTCTGTATGCCCTACTTACACGTTTCAACCTCATCCAATCGCCACAAACGTTAAGTGATTTAATTGAAAAGTTTGCCCCCAAGTGCAGTGACATATCACCCTCTGAGATTTCCGCTTTGAAGGCCAAGTTAGACTTAGAAACGCAGAATCATTATTTGCTGTTTAAGAAGGTTGAAGCAAACGAGTTGGCCCAGTCGCTCTTAGCATGTGAAGATCTCACCACACAAAAACCGCTTGCCCATGACATCGCGCAGCAATTAGCAACCCGCAAATGTACTTTAGTTCAGAACAGTGATATTAAACCAGATAGCTTGAACCAAATCATTGCTCAACTCGCCTTACCTCAAACACACCAAATTATCGTTGGTATGCAAAATATTAAAGGGGCGGGTTTGGGGTATGTATACATGTGGCAAAAATGGCATCTGTTCCATCAGCATTGTGAGCGCTTAACTCACCATAATATTACTCAAGCCGAATTTAGACATGGACTGAGTCGAATTTTACTGCAAGAGGAGCTGAGCGTGCTTGAGTGCCAGTACTTAGCGGAACATGTGGACATTCTGGCAAATCTACCAAATGCGCAAAGTGAATATAGCCAAGCCGAATTGAGTCAAATAAAAAGCAAACTTGCACAACAGCAATTGCGTCTTGAAGAGCATAATGATACTCGTGAGCGCTCTGCAATATCACACTTTTTAAGTAAGCTTCTTGAATCGTTTTTAGATGCAGGTGCAGCAGTCAAACGAAAAAAAATTGCAGTGCAGATCTACAAAGATATTGCAGACTTTCGGATCACCATTGAAAAAGCGACTACTATTTTAAATGAGCTCAATCGCTCACAAAAGCCTGGCTGGCTAAAGCTACAAAACATCAAGCGTCGTAAATAGCGGTATTACAAAAGATTACTCAACCAGCAGCATATATATAAACTTGATGACCAAGGTTACCATCAATAGCGGAAATACATATTTGCTGTATTTCTGCATTTTATCTAGCCCCATACGTTGCTGATACTTCTCTAATAAAGGCACTAAAATCACTAAGGCTACGATTAAACACACTAATAGTACTATAACGTTCATCACCCCTCCGAGCCAAAAATTAACCATAAAAACGCAAAGTATTCAGGCACTATAACAGTATTACTCCTCAAAGTTTCAACAAGAGAGTATCTGTATGTTCACTTTACAGCAAATTCCAGCTATGCTCACCAACACATCAGACCAGTAGAATAAGAAAAATGAAAACCGCTATTACCGAATTATTTGCCATTGAAAAACCCATTATATTACCAGGAATGAGCTGGATTTCAGTACCCGAATTAGTTGCGGCAGTAAGTAATGCTGGTGGCTTAGGCATTCTGGCGACGGGCCCTCTCAGTCAAGACGAAACGCGTCAAGCTATCAAGAAAATACGCACACTCACCGATAAACCATTTGGTATTGGTGTTACCTTAATGATGCCCGGAGCAAAAGAAAACGCAAAAATCGCGCTCGAAGAACAAGTGCCTGTTATTAACTTTTCTCTCGGTAAAGGAGACTGGATAGTGCAAGCTGCTAAGCAGTATGGAGGGAAAGTTATTGCCACTGTGGTAACCCAAAAGCATGCTCTTGCGGCACAAAAATCTGGGGTGGATGCCTTGCTTGTGACGGGACACGAAGCAGCAGCACATGGTGGTGCTGTGACTTCTCTGTGTCTTGTACCAAGTATCGTCGATATTGTTGATATTCCTGTTATCGCTGCTGGTGGATTTGCTGATGGCAGAGGCTTAGTCGCTGCACTGGCTTTGGGTGCAAGTGGTGTAGCAATGGGCTCCCGCTTCGCAACATCCAAAGAAAGTCCGTTACACCAACATGTTAAAAATACAGTTGTGGAAAAAGATGTAGAGCAAACAATTTACTCAAAAAACTTTGATGGATTGTACGCTCGAGTAATGAAAACGCCCATGGCAGAAAAGGCAACGCGTCGCCCTATGCACTTTCTCGTCGCAGTAATGAAGTCATTTAAAGCAGCAAAAATGGTCGACATGCCACTTTGGAAACTCCTCTTAGGTTTACTGTCTCAGTTCGACAAAATCAAATTGCTTTCGCTGTTTGGCGCGGCCACAGAAAAGCTTGAAGCAGCAACAATCCATGGTGACTTAGAGCACGGCGTGCAATTCATTGGTCAATCTCAAGGTCTAATACGAGAGATTGAGTCGGTACAGATACTCATGGATAAAATTATGCTAGAAGCAGCTCAAGTAGGGTTAGAAACACACCAGCGTTTTACAAGGACACCCGAGGTAAAGTAAGACCAAAGTCGAGCGTGAATATAACGCGACTTCAAGTACAGTGGCTCTGTCAAAACTTTGTAATAAAGTGATAAAAACGGTATCATCAGCGGCGAAACTGCCTTAATCAATTGATCTTTTAAAGTGACTTCCGATGCCTAAACACTACCTTTTTTATGTTGAACAGCCATATAGCTTTGCTATCTTGAGACCACTACAAGATGCGATCCGAGCAAATGGTGCAATCGTGAAGTGGTTTTTAAAAGGCCAAGAAGTGGCATCAAGTTCACTGCGTGATGATGAGCTTGAGCTCACTACTGTAGAAGCTGTAAAAGCGTTTAATCCAAGGGCGGTGTTTGTACCAGGCAACGTTGTACCTGACTTTTTCCCAGGGGCAAAAGTACAAGTCTTCCATGGTTTGGAGTACAAAAAGAAAGGGCATTTTGGGATCCGGGGCTTTTTTGATTTATATTGCACCCATGGTCCACTAACGACCAAACCGTTTGAAGCATTAGCAAAAAAACATGGCTACTTTTCTGTCATCGAAACCGGCTGGCCAAAACTTGACCCGTATTTTGATTACACCAAGTGTCATAACGAAAAGCCAGTGTTACTTTACGCGCCAACATTCTCACCAAATTTGAGCTCGTTAGAGGCACTATACGAACAGGTTAAGCTGCTTGCCAAATCTGGTGACTACAAAATCCAACTCAAGTTTCACCCAAAAACAAAAACGCAATGGCAAGAGTTATATGCCCAACTTGAAGCCATCGATGATTTTGAAATAGCGGGTGATGATAACTTGATCCCACTTATCCAACAGGCAGATGTAGTAATTTCAGATACCTCAAGTGCGGTTGATGAATCTTTGTTAATAGGCAAACCTGTGATCACCTTTAACAATCATCAACCTCAAGACGCACTGATCAATATCACTGATCCACAGCAACTACCCGCAGCGGTAAAGCAAGCACTAACCCTTTCAGACACGCAAAAGGCGCGGATCGAACAATATATCTTACAAGTTCATCCTTATCGTGACGGGCAAAGTGCTAATCGTGTGCTTGCAGCTACAGAAGCGGTTATTGATACAGGCTTAAAACGCAAACCCTTGAATTTGCTTAGACGTTATAAAATACGTAAATCCTTAAATTATATGAAAATGAGTTAATCAAAGCGCTGAATAAGGAATCGGCTGGATATTGAGAGAAATTCAACCCACTTTGCGGCTGAAACTGGCTGCTAGAAAGATATTAGTTATCTACAGCTCAGGTTAATGAGGTATTCACCTTTATTTTTACCATCAAAAAAGCTCACAAAGTGAGCTTTTTATTTTAAAAGCGAGCTATTAGCACTCACATTGCCAATATCTATTGCCTGTTTCAGACATTGGCGGGCGACAACGAAAACCACTCACACCACCTGCAACATTAGGGGTTTGCTGTTGTGGTAAATCCTGCTGTTTGTCTAATTGTTTTAACGCTGTTTTTTTAAATTTAAGTTTCATTTTCTTGTCCTTGATTTGTTATTTAAATTAATTGTGTTAGTGATTAAAAGATCTAATACCAATCATCTTAATTAAATGATCTATTTTGAGGCGAGGGGATCTTGTCGATAACACCGCTTCCGCGTCCTGCTCACGCCGAGGTACCTACGTCCTGTAGGCAAGGCAAAAATTTTGCTATTTAGTTGTGCCAAATAGGATATTTTTACCGCAGTTAGCGTCAGATTTACACCTTCAAATTGAGCAAGTACTAAGACTAATTAGTATTACTCGCTAACAACGGCAATGGGCAAAATCACCCGTTAATGTTTCTGTTAAACGGCACGGGATCCTCGTATTTGGCTCAGCTCCCCCACCAACATTAGGGGTTTGCTGCAAGGGCAGTGCTTGCTGCTTTTCGTTAAGCTGCTTCAGCGATGATTTTTTTAATTTTAACTGCATAATCATTTCCTTGAAATAAGAGTTTAGTGTTTTGATTTTGTCATCAACTCTAATCTGTCATACAAGTGAAAAATATTCAACACAAAATAACAAACCGGAAACAAAAAATCAAAAAACAACAACCTCATCTAGTATATGTTTTAAATATCAATTAATTATCAGTAAAAATGAGTTTTAAAATTAATTAAAGTACTGTTTTAAAAAGATATAAATTTTATTGATGATATTGCTAACATTCACCTCCTCACTTTCCCTGCAACTGTATTGATTAACTATTTTTTTACCTATATGCTGTCATCGTTTTGTTCATAAAACATACAACATGTAAGGATTTAATATGAAACCAACTTCTATTCTTCAATTAGTATGGACGAGTAGCTTGTTGACCATTGCAGGCCAAGCTGCCGCATATGATTGCAGTACGTTAGCTAATTGGTCACAACAGCAGGTCTACAAAAAAGGCGCACTTATTCAAACTCAAAACCAAGCATTTGAGGCCAAGTGGTATAGTCAAAACGAAGACCCGACGACATACTCAGGCCCCTATGATGTTTGGAAAAATCTCGGTATATGTAACTCAGGTCAAGATCATCCACCAAGCATCACACTCACAAGCCCTAATGATGGCGCTGTGCTGGGTGAAAATGACAGCGCTGTTTTATCGGCAGATGCAAGTGATATCGATGGTGATTTATCTTATGTGGAATTTTTGGTCGATGGACAGAGTATTGCAGTTGATAATACCCCGCCTTTTCAAGCAACATGGCGCGCAGCACTGGGTGAACATAGTGTGAGTGCGATTGCGACAGACGCTCAAGGGCACTCCACAGCTTCTCGTTCAGCAACCATTTCTGTCAAGGCCAACGGTACAAACCTGCCTCCGGCGGTATCGGTAAACACCCCAACCAATGGCCAACAATTTTATCAAAACGACATAGTAAATATTGATGTTGCGGCTGAAGACACCGATGGCAGTATTACAGAAGTTATCATCAGTGCGAATAGCCAAACGATTTCAACCTTAACAGCTCCCCCATTCCAAGTTCAGTGGCAAGCGTTGCCGCTTGGTATTACTCAGTTCAATGTTAAAGTTAGAGATAACCAAGGACTTATCAGCGAAGCAAATGTAGCGATTGAAGTGCTAAGCAAAACCGCAGGTGGTTGCCAAGGATTAAGATCCTATCGTGCTGGACAAAGTTATCGTGCTGGTGAGCTTGTCGCACACAATAATCACAAATACCGCTGTGATGTTTCAGGCTGGTGTAGTTCTAATGCGCAGTGGGCTTATGAACCAGGCACAGGTCAACATTGGCGTGATGCTTGGAGTGATTTAGGACTCTGCGCTATCGCACCGAACGTCACATTTACGACTCCCGACAATAACAGCACGGTGCTAATTAACACTCCGACAACTATATCCATCAATGCACAAGACCCCGATGGCAGCATCACTAACTTATCACTTTATGCTGACAACAGTCTGCTTTCGAGTGTGAGCCAACCCAGCTTAAACTATGAGTTTACACCTATAGCGGCCACGCCTGTGCTCCTAACAGCAAAAGCGATGGACAATGAAAACAACCAAAGTGAAAAAACCATTACTATTAATGTCACTGATCAGCCTATTGCAGTTGATCTATTGGCCCCCACTAGCGGTAGCCAGCTTACGCTTGGTAACTCAACCCAGTTAATTGCTCAAGCTACTGCTTTTGTAGGACAAGTAACACAAGTTCAATTTTATGCTGATGGTGTATTGCTCAATACTGACACCTCTGCGCCTTTTGAATATACTTATTCCCCCACGTCCATAGGCGTAAAAACCCTTCATGTAACAGCCACTAATGACAGCAACGAGCAAGTATCAAGCAGCGGTGTTACCCTTAAGGTTATTGATAAACCGATTGGGAAAAAACACAAGCTCATTGGGTACTGGCACAACTTTGTCAATCCAGCAGGCTGCCCCATTCCCCTTGATCAGATGTCACAGGCTTGGGATGTCATTGATATCGCTTTTGCAGAAAATGACAGAAGCTCAAATGGTACGGTACATTTTAAACCATTTGAAAAGGATATTCGCTCTAACTGCCCTCCTATCGATCCGGCTAAATTTAAGACAGATATGCAAGCACTACAGGCCCAAGGCAAAATTTTTGTATTGAGCCTAGGTGGAGCTGAAGGAACGATTACACTAAACACCGACGCGGATGAGGCGGCATTTGTGCGTAGCTTGACCGACATCATTCAAGAGTGGGGATTTGATGGTTTGGATATTGATTTAGAAAGTGGCTCTAACCTCGTGCATGGGTCTCAGATCCAAGCAAGGCTACCACGCGCTATCAAACAAATTGAGCAAAATATTGGTGGCAACATGGTGCTAACCATGGCTCCAGAGCACCCTTATGTTCATGGCGGGATGATTGCCTACTCAGGTATTTGGGGAGCGTATATTCCTCTTATCAATGAGTTACGAGATACCTTAGATTTACTTCATGTCCAGCTTTACAATAATGGTGGATTACCTAACCCCTACGAGCCTGGCAGTGCGCCTGAAGGCTCGGTCAATATGATGGTGGCACATGCAAAAATGTTAATCGAGGGCTTTGACCTTGCTGATGGTAGCCGCTTTGCACCGTTACGGGACGACCAAGTTGCAATAGGACTGCCTTCAGGACCACAATCCGCCAATTCAGGACAAGCACCTATCGGGAACATAATCAATGCCCTAGATTGCTTAACCAAAGGAGTAGACTGCGGAACGATTCAACCGAGCAGAGCGTATCCAAACTTCGGTGGTGTCATGACGTGGTCAATCAACTGGGATAAATATGATGGCTACAACTTTTCTCGCCCGATTGGCGATAAATTAACGCAGATGGAGCAGCAATAACCGACATCAAAGCGATATAACATCTACTATGAGAGCCTAAACAATAAGCTTGGCTTTTTTGTTTGGGCTTTTTCAACCCTTTCCTAATTCAACTAAACTTTAGATGTTTAGCCTACGCCGTAATTTGACACTATTAGTAGACAGAATAAACGAATAAAGTCGAACGCACTTTTTAATACTGGGTGGCACGTAAGCTTCAGCTTTTGCTTGGAAATAAACGATTTGTCCCCTACTATTATGACGTTACAAGTAACTTATCATGAGACCCAATGTCGATATGAAATCTTTTCCGTCGCTTTATTTTACAAATTTGTTTTTGGTCGGAGGTACGGGCTTACTTACTACCTATTTAGCGTTGTACTTAGGTCAGCATGGTGTTAGCACCTTTTGGATTGGTTTACTGACGTCTTTTTATTATTTGGGTCTTTTACTCGGTGCCAAACTCGGCTACCACTTGATTAAATCTGTAGGCCATATTCGTGCCTTTGCGGCAAGTACGGCTGCCGTAACCGCATGTGTAGCTTTACATGGCGTAAGCGACAACGTCTACCTTTGGCTTGCACTACGACTTGTTGTCGGTCTCGGTATGATGTGCAATTTTATGGTGCTAGAAAGTTGGCTAAATGAGCAAGCAGCGCCGGAGCAACGTGGCCGCGTATTCTCCTTTTATATGCTCACTTCATATCTAGGCATGGTGACAGGACAATTTGCGCTATCAAACTTTCCTGAGCTCGGCTATGCACCATTATTTTTGGTCGTTGTTGCACTTTCATTCGGAATTATCCCAATCTCAACCACAAGGCGGATCCACCCAAAACCACTTAAGCCGATTCAAGTAAGTCTGTTTACTTACTTCAAAAAAGTGCCGCAATCTCTCACTGCGGTGTGTTTTGCTGGTGTTATTAATGGTAGCTTTTATGGTCTTGCACCTACTTTTGCCAGCCTATCAGGTTTTGATGCCGAAGAAATCGCCTTGTATATGTCAGTGACGATTTTTGCAGGTCTTCTGGCACAGTGGCCAATGGGCGTCATTTCAGACAGAGTGCGCCGCAGCATTTTATTACGTAGCAATGCCGTCATGATTGGCCTTATCTCCTTAGCTATATTTTTATTGCCACTGAGTCCAAGTTACAGCCTCTGGCTTACTTTTGGTTTTGGCTTATTCGCGTTTACCATGTACCCACTTTCTTCAGCTCTGGCAAACTCACGCGTTGATGATGAAGACCGTGTTGGTGTTTCTTCTGCACTGCTGGTGGCATTTGGGGGAGGTGCCTGTGTTGGCTCAGCCTCTATTGCACAGATCATGTCTCATTTTGGCCATCAAGCATTATATGCTTCGTTAAGCGTGCTAACTGTTGTCATGTTCTTACTCCTACACTTTATCAACGCCAGGCAAAAGGCTGAACAGCCAGAGCCTAGCGATTATGTTGCTGCGACTTCTGACATTACCAACTCACCGCTTGCCGCTACAATGGATCCAAGAATTGAAGAAAAAACGGCTCATGAGCAGCTTCTTGTCGTTGATGAAGACACGCCTCGCGATAACGACGATGAACTCGATGACAATAAGCAAGATAGCGAGGAACTGGATGAAACGACTAACAAGACTCAACCATAGTCTGGCAGTTCAGCATCCATCACCAAAGATTGCTTAATCAAGGTGTTATCAGCTATGTTTATAGGATGTAGCTGATAATCAATGAGTATTGTAATYTGCAAAACATCTGGATTGCCTTTTTTGGCGTTGTGCTGCTCACAGCTTGTACCCGAGTCAATAGCTGCGAGCTTGCAGTACTTGATGGTAATGTCGTGCTCAATTCCTCAAAGGTGCAGCCTAAATGTCGTTTTAAACAAGATCAAACCGGCCAGTTGTCTGCTGCGGCTAAATTCACCTCCGCGCTAACTCATCAAACGCCAAACGTTAAAATAAAGCGGCTATCACAGAATCAAGCTCTGCAATCATGCAACATCGACACTACACAAGATAGTTTGACGTGTACATTTAATGGCAAAAGCGACCACTTCATACTAACTAACACCGTTAAACAGGGGAAAATCGCATCAACAAACTGGCAGGATGATGACTATTTTTATCTTGGCTGGGTGACTAAGGCTGACGTTTTAATTGGCTATATTGCGTTTGGCGCGTACAACAAACACAGCGCGCCCTTTTTCATTCCCGCCTCCCAGTTTTGCCAGTATGGTCTAAGCTCGCATATTATTGACCTTGGTAAAAGCGACTCACTATGCCAAAACCACGAAGGGCTTTGGTCTCACAGCCGTTTGCTCCCCCTACCCCAGCCCTGCAAACAACCACAGCAAATGATCCAAGATAAAGGTGGAATTTGGGCACTGGAGTTTATCGAAAGTAGCTATCAATGGCGGATCTGTAGATACAACGATAACGCAGGTAGCCTGTTAGCCGCATACGAGTACAGTATAGATTTAAAGGCAACACTGGCTCGGTATGGCTTACAGCCCAGTGATTACACCCAACTTACTTTTTTAACCAGTGGCGATACTAACGCCATTGCGAATGCGGTAGAAATAGATAACGTTTTTCCGGTCAGTGATATTACACCAAATCTTGACCCACAGACGATAGAATTGCCTATTCAGCAACTACAATACAAACTGACCAAGCTAGATTAATTGCCACTTACTCTTGTGCTTCACTTAACACTTGCATGTGGTTAGTTTGTTTTCTAAATTGATTTGGCGTGGTTCCTGTAGCGATTTTAAATGCTCTAGTAAATGGTCCAACCGACGCAAAACCACTTTCCAGTCCAACGACAAGTACCGGCCAATGCTGTTTAGTGGGGTCTTGTAACAACACCTTGGCATGCGCAACTCTTAACTCATTGACCAATTGGCTAAAATTTCGCGCTTTCAGGTTTTGCCGTATCACTCGGCTTATCTTGTATTCCGGTTGATTAAATTGCTGAGCTAAATCAGCAACCTTTAACCCTTCTTTGAGGTATCCTTTTTGCGTAATAAGAAAGTGTTCGACCTGCTGCTGAAGTTCATTATCACCCTCGGCTTGCGTTGACTCACTTGATCTAGCGTACCTTACGGACGTTATTGTACGTTGAGTTGAAAATCGCCAATACAGTAACACTTGCGCTGTCAATATGATGAGGATAGCTGCGCTTGTCACTGCCCATTCTTGAACCTCACGATTATCGGCAAAGCGATTTTCGGCCAATTTGGTGCCTGCGACACAAATAAAATAAGCGCATAAAAACAGCACCCTTTGTGCTTTTTCTGGCCCTTGAGACTGGGAGAATCCTCGACATCCTTCCCAAAATGCCAACATGAGCACACTAGATGACAACAATAGGGTAAGCTCATACGCCGCACTGTTAAGCCACTCCACGAATCCGTTAGCATTCATGTGTAACTGGCTGTCGATAAACAAATAGCCTTGTCGCCACACAACCAAGGCAGCAATGGCAGCTGCAAACACAATATGTCTCTTTAAAATGGCATTTTTTTCTCTAAATAATGCCCGAGCAAGCAGCCAGAACCCATTACAGGTCACACAAGCACCAATGCCAATTAAATACTGATAACCATTTAAGGAATCTTGAGTTAGTTTTTTGGTCGTAGCCAGTGCTATTGAACCGCACACTAAAGCAAAGAGTAAGTGTGCTGCTTTTTTTTCTTTTACAAAGAGCTGAGCAACAACCAAAGTACAACATAGGCTAAGCAGAAGTAGATAATAATTTTCAATAGTCATGGTGATTGAAAGAATATTGATAGACACAGAAACTCTAACAGTCACACCAAAAGCATTCAAATTAACTTTGTAAGTAAACTTAACACCACCATTTTCAAAGTTTGGCCAACTTTCTTTGCTTTGATTTTCAAAATCAAAGCGACGAGATCGAAAAACCTTGTCATTTTATATATCAAATTTATTGATTTATAAGGATAAGTATTTTGTCTTCCCTCAATTTGACCAATTCAACAGGGGTTTCCTTAAATCCCTTTAGCGTATTGAATGGTGCTACAAAGAGCTGGGTATGTGTTGCATTACTCGGGCAATGGATGTTTGCTGTTTACATCTTAAGCCTATATGCCATCCCGCTCTTCACAGGGCTCACAGAGCAAAGTGCAGCCGCTTCACCTGCGAGTGGACACACAAAAGATGCCAAGGTATTTTTTAGCCATGTTTTACCCGCTGTGATTTTGGCCACCAGCGGCTTATTACAGCTTATTCCTAAGGTACGAAAACACTTTCCACGCTTTCACCGCTACAACGGAAGAGTATTTTTTATTCTCGGTATTTCGGGCGCACTCACCGGGTTATACCTCACTTGGGTAACCGGCCTTAGGCTAAGCGATGTTGGTGCCATTGGTATCACACTCAACGGTATATTAATTCCCATTGCGATATTTTTTGCTTGGCGTACAGCCATACAAAAAAATATCGCTACACATCAACGCTATGCCGTACATAGTTTTTTCTTGGTTAATGGGGTGTGGACGTTTCGCCTTTATTTGTTTGGTTGGTACATGGTCAACCAAGGCTTCAATGGCAATACCGCAACCTTAGATGGCCCCGTCGATATATTTATTTCGTTTGCCTGCTATCTGCTACCAATGACACTCGCAGAACTCTACTTTTGGGCAAAACGCCAAACCAAAGCTAGCGCACCAGTGTGGATAATCGCGGTGATGATGAGCTTAGGTTTTGTGATCACCGCGATAGGCGTTTGCGCGGCCGCTGTCATGATGTGGTGGCCACGCATTTCAGCGGTCTTTTTTAGTTAAATTACAGTTTAATTAGTTAGGAGTAGAAACATGCTTTTAGTCAAAGCGAACAAAATCAACAAAGGCCTAATTACATCGGCAATCTTACTCGTGATATCAACGCTGATGTGGCAACATTTAAATGGCGGAATAGTGAGTCACTACTTACTTCACAGAGCAGATCTTCCAGCAGTATCTAACGCATGGGGAATTATCATAATTCCCGTATTAGCTTGGCTTACTGCACTGCGGCTTCATAAAGCAAGTGGCACAGAGAGCATTAAAAAAACAGCCCCCGTAGTTATTCCTACTGAGTTTTTGGTCGCATTCTTTGTGATGTTAATCTTTAGCTTGTTGCAATCAGCCCTTTGGGAGTTCGGTTATCAAAGCCTCACCATGTATACAGCCTTAGGACTATTAATAGCTGGGTTATTTTATCCAATCTACCGCGCAGAATGCATATTGGGACACGTAATCGGTGCTAGTTTTACCTTTGGTTATGTTATTCCACTAATTGGCATTTTAGTGATGGCAATCGTTTCAGTGTTTTCTCTTTTTTGCTTAAAACCTATCTTTTCTAAACTACTAAAGAAGACGCAAGCACCAATAAGAATGGAGTAATAGTGACCTTGGAGAGCTCAAGACAAAACAAATAACCCCTAAGCGCTGCTATATAACTCGTTCCTTGTCGTTTTGACTCGTGTTAAATTAGCGATGATTGTTAAGCAAGGAACGAGCGGTTATGCAAACTAAGTTAGTTACTCACATTGTTATCGTGGCTATTTTTACATTGCTGTCAATTGGTAGCGCTGTTGCTAATAACTCAGCAGATCCGAACTCGACACTGCAGCTTTCATCCGCTTATTTTTCGCAAAAAAGAACGGTTCATATCGTCCTGCCACCAAGCTATGAGCAAGGCAATACAAGCTATCCAGTGTTATATCTAACTGATGGTCAGAGCAATCTTGAACATACCGCTTCAGCGGCTCGCTTCTTGGCACAACAACATAAAATACCGGAACTTATCATTGTTGCCATCGAAACCAACGAACACCGCACTCGAGATCTGACCCCATCTTATCGCAAAGGCAGCCTTGCGGTACTGGGACATTTTGCAGGTTCAACACGGCAGCAAAATCCGGGCGGTGCAGAAATGCTACTGCAATTTATCGACAAAGAACTCATCCCTTATGTAGACAAGCATTATCGAACATCAGGCTATCGCGCGTTAGCAGGACACTCATTTGGCGGGCTGTTTGCAACCTATGCGCTACTTGAGAAACCCGATTTATTTAATGGTGTGATGTTGGCAAGTCCAAGCCTCTGGTGGGATAAAGAGCGATTATTAAATGACTTACTGGCAAAAGCGTTAATCAACAAGTGTATCTACATCAGCATGGCAGACGAAAGTGCAATCATAACGCAGCCTTTTCAACGTCTTAATGATGCTTGGCGAAAGCCAAATGGAATTGACTTCAAAGCGCAGMACTTTAGCGGCGAAACCCATATGAGCGTCGTCTACCCGAGCTACTATCATGGTTTGCAGCATCTCTTTAACCATTATCAGCCATCCTTGAAAGTAGCGGCTGCCAGTGTCACTCAGCTAGAAAAGCATATCGCCATCGCTAAGTCACTATATGGACTCAAGGCTTACCCCTACGACGCACTGACTTCGCTAGGGTATACCGCCCTATTCGAACGTAACTTCACTGCGGCCATCAACCTATTTAGCTTTGTGAGCCAGCACAACTCAGAATCCCTCAATGCACTGCAGCAATTGGCAATGGCTTATCAGCAAAAAGGAGATAAGCCATCGCTACTACAGACCTATCAAGCCATGCTTAAGCTTGAAGGACTAAGTGAAAGCGAACAAAAGCATTTGCTCTCTGAAATCAAAGCATTGCAACACTTACATTAACTGATTTTTTCTAAAGTGATGATATTCACTTAACGCAAGTGGCACGGAAACCACTGGGTTTTGTGAGTGCCCTGCGCCCTCGCTAATGCTGTGCCCCCATCGCACATTAGCGGGCGCATGCTGTTCGAGTGCATCTAATAAGCCGTGAAATGACCCCGTAATGATGTCATTCTCAGCACCGCCAATGGAGAGGTAAATATACTTAGGTTTGCTTTGAATATTGGCTAGGCCTTTTGCAAATTCTCTTACGACAACGGAGTCGTCGTACCACGCCGCAGGACTAAAAGCAAAGTAGCCATCAAAAAGCGCAGGTTTAGTCACCATGGTATAAAGTACAAAACTTCCACCAGCAGAGAATCCGCTTAAGATACGATTGTCATTAATTGAGTAGTTCTTTTCCAGATAAGGTAAAAGTTCGGTTTCAATGAACCGCAAAAACCTATCTGCACGACCAAAAATGGCAGGATCATTGTCACTCTCTGGACGGGCCTCAATCGCAACATCTTGTCGAGCATAAGGCGGCACTAAGTCGCGGTTGCGGGTCTGCGTCCAAAATTGATTGGGAATAGACACTAAAATGGCATCTTCTACCTTACCTTGTTCGGCAAGGCTGCTTAATACCTCATCCCAACGGGCGAGATTAAAGTTGCCGTCGGTGCGAATAATGAGTGGATAACTATGTGCCTTGTCATATCCTTTTGGGAGGCGAATAAAGACCTTGCGATCTTCATTAAGCACTTGTGAAGACAATACTACATCAACATAATCTGAAGTGTAATAAGACTGATACTGGGTAAGCTTCCAACCAGCGGCGGCGATGACAATTAAACCTAAGAGAGAAAATAGATATCGCTTCATAAAACTTCCTGTCATTCTTTTTATTATTATGGGTAATGTTACTCAAAGCCTGACTTATCCAACTTTATATTGTCAAGAAACAACATAGACTATGGTTTTGATAATGAGCATACTCACTTACTACTGTTGAGATCCGTTATTTACCAATGAGTAACACGCTTTTCTTCTATATCAGGTAAAAGTTACCTCAATTTCCTGTTAATGAGTACATAATTCTATCTCATCGGATTTGTACCCTTTATAAAAACAAACTAAAGTAAGCCTTTCGTTAACAGGGAAAATCTATGAATAATATAAATATAATAACTAAAACATTACTGACGAGCTTGGCAATCTCATCGGTTCACGTCGCACATGCCAACACGAGTTCAGACATTGAACGTATAGCAGTGACGGGAAGTCGGATTTTGAGTATCGAGGCTGAATCTGCGTCACCAGTTACCGTTTTAGATCAAGAGTTTATCCTAGCAAGTGGTGCTACCGATATATCTGAGCTACTCAACAAACTCCCCTCCATGGCACCCGGGCTAAGTTCGGGTACAAGTAATTATAATGGGAATGCGGGGATGAGTACTCAAGATTTACGAGGTCAAGGCACGAAACGTACGCTAACCCTTGTGAATGGCCGTCGTCATGTGGGCTCAATCCCTGGTGAAAGTACCGTGGATATGAGTTCAATCCCAACGGGGCTCATTGAACGAATTGAAATTTTGACAGGTGGTGCATCCTCTATTTATGGTGCAGACGCCGTTGCAGGTGTAGTAAACATCATTACAAAAAAAGACTTTGTTGGCTCTAAGCTAAACGTCTCAGCGGGGATCACCTCTCGTTCTGATGGCCAAAAACAAGGTTTTAACTTCCTTCACGGCTTAAACTTTGATGATAATAAAGGCAATGCCACTTTCTATGTTTCATACAATGAAGAAGACGAAGTTAACGCAAAAGATAGGCCATATGCTAATTCAAACTGGGCGTACTACCCAAATCCAGCTCACGTGGAGAAGCGCAAAAAGCTACTTGCTGAGGGAATGACAACAGAAGAAGTCACTAAACTAACCGACACAGATGATATTCCAAACAACTTAACCGCTAGGCGATACTCTATCACCGCAAGCCCTACTACCGTTGTATTTATTGGTGGTGTAGCCTACACCTTTAATCCCGATGGCTCAATGCGCCCGGTAAAACTAGGTAAAAGTGGCCAACTTTTCCGACCTGAAAACGGTTTAACCGGGGCACAAACCGACGAGGGAGGTGAGCAACTTGGCGCTTATGAGTTCCAGCGCTTACAAGTTCCTGTAGAAAAGCTGATGTTTAACAATACGATTAACTACGAATTTGACTCGGGGCTTTTCTTCTCAATGGACTCAAAGTACGTAAAAACTGAGTCTGAATCCCGTTTATTTCCGGCCTCGCTTTATGGCAGCGTACCGCTTGCCAGAGATAACGCATTCATTCGCCCGGATCTAGGTGCAAAAATGGATGAATTTGCAATGACCTCACTTCCCATCGCTCGACACTTCACAGAGATGGGCGCACAAGGTAGTGACTTTAGCCGTGACGTATATCAGATTGTTGCATCGCTACAAGGTGACTTTGGTGGCGATTGGCGATGGGAGCTTTACGCCCAATATGGTAAAGCGACAGCAGATTCAACCACCATTAACAGTTATTATGAAGATCGCTGGTTAGCTAGCTTCGATGCTGTATTAGACGCAAATGGGGATCCCGTATGCAGAGCAACCATAGACAGCACCGCCGCGCCCAGAGCGGGCAATGATTACAGCAACTGCGTTCCTCATGACGTCTTCAAACCCATGACACAAGAAGTGCTGGATTATATCGGGCTTGAGCACACGTCATCTCAGTCTCAGTCGCAACAAGTTATTCATTTTAACACCAGCGGGGAACTCCTTGAGACTTGGGCTGGGCCTATCACGATGTCTATAGGCGCTGAGTATCGTAAAGAAAAAAGTGAGACTTCGCCTTCTGATGTACTAAGACAAGGTGTTGGACAAAGTTATGCCGTCGCTCGCCCAGTCGTCGGCAGTTATGATGTTAAAGACGTATTTGCAGAATTTAACATCCCTATACTTCGTGACCAAGTATTTGCAAAAAGCCTAGATATTAACTTATCGGCACGTTCAGCTCACTACAGTGAGGCAGGTCAAAATACAAGTTGGAATGTAGGCGCAGTATGGAAGCCTATCGAAGATATTACTTTACGTGTTTCACGTTCGCGCTCTGCTCGAGCGCCAAATATCAACGAGCAGTTTACGACGGTTGGAGAAGGCTTTGAGTGGCTATATCAACCTTGTAGCCAAAACCGTATCAAAACAGCAAAGGCAAATGTGGTTGAAAACTGTAAAAAGCTCGGCGTCAATGTATTTACCAATGAAGATGGAGAAACCACAAGTGACATCCGGTGGTACCAACCAGGTAACATCGTGAGCTCTGGTAACACTGAACTTGAGGTTGAGACAGCCAACACTCTCACCGCAGGTGTCGTCATTACCCCAACTGCCGTCGAAAACTTTGAAGTCACATTTGACTACTGGGACATTAAGCTTGACGGCTTGATTGACCAGTTTAATGTAGCAACGGTTGTTGATGCCTGTGTTGAGCAAGACTCCCTTGATAATCAGTTTTGTAAGCTACTTACCCGCCAGCCTAACGGTATTATTACCGATGTTGAATTAAAAACACTCAACTTAAACCAGCGACGCACCAGTGGCTTAGATATTATTACCAACTACAAGTTTGATGCGCTGGCCGGTGAAATAGGCATTAACACCATTGTTCAGAAGTTGATCCGTCGTGATATACAAACAGACCCAACACTAGACTTGGAGCCAACAAAAGGCTTATTTGCTTTCCCTGAGTGGAAAGCGACGCTAAGTCTTAGCTATGAGAATGATATGTTTAGATTTGGCGCTTCTACCCGCTATGTTGGCAAGCAAAAACGTAGAGAAAATTATGACGCATCTTTCGCTATGCCATTTGAGACGCCGACTATGATTTATACCGACTTAACGGCGTCTTATTTCTACAGTGACACTCTTCGTTTTAATGTTGGTGCGAATAACGTGTTTGATAAGAAAACACCGCAAATGCCAGATGCCTACAGTGGCGGTGGCAACTACTATTTGGGAACCGACGGTGGCTTGTTCGATACGATAGGTCGAACCTATTTTGCTAACCTAAACTGGACGTTCTAATGCAATAGCATAGCTTGTGCAAAGTACACCACCTAAAGTAAATTGGCGCGCACAGATAATACTGTGCTCGCCTTTTTATACCAATTTGCTTAATTAAGAGGTCTATTTTGAGGCGAGAAAATCTTGTCGATAACTCCGCTACCGCGTCCTGCTATCGCCAAGGTACCTACATCCGTGTAGGCAAGGCAAAAATTTTGCTATTTAGTTGTTCTAAATGAGAAATTTTTAACGCTGTTAGCGTCAGGTTTACTCCTTCAAATTGAGCAAGTATTAAGTCAAATTGGTATTATGTTTTATTGCACACGCATCGACACTGAAATAGCACAGTGATCACTTAGCATTTTGTCCTCTTGCATATCAGCAAAAAAATGCACGTTCGGTTCAATAGCAACTGAGCTTGCCAGTGCCTTGCTCACTAGAATATGGTCGATAGGCACAGGGTAACGCGGATGACAGCCCTGTAGAGGTTTTGTCACATTGACCAGCGGAGCTTGTTCTAGAGTTTGGTTATCAATCAGTTTTCGCCAAAAGACGTTATCGTCCTGACTCAAGCGGTGGTTAAAATCCCCCAGCACTACATACTGCTCGTCAGCATGCGCTTGGATCCATGATTTCAGCACTGGTAGTTGCCGAGCCAATAACTGACACGCTGGCCTATCAGAGTCTTGATAATCGGAGACAAAACAGCCGCTTTTGAGATGGACATTGAGTACTGATACTTCACCAGTTTGAGTCTGTAAGGTGACTTCTAGTCCATGCCTTAAACCTTCAACTCCCATCGCTAACGGCTCAAAGCTCTCTACATTGCTAAGTGCTATTTCTTTTTTTATTGCAAAAGCGGTTTTTTGTTGCGTCGATGTGTAACTACTTCCTCTACAGTCATACGTACGGCTATTTTCTCTCGCCGATAATACCAGCTGCCACTTTTGTGCAGGAAAAATTTGCTCCAAAGCAGCTACCGAGTCTACTTCTTGGAGCGCAATAACGTCAGCATCTAAACCATCAGCATATTGGCGTAGCGCCAATATTTCGTCCTGACTTCTTGGTCTACACCCTGAACTTGCAGGGTAAGCTAAATGTTCAATATTCCACGACGCTATTTTGAGCGGTGCAACTGAAGTCGACCCCTCTTCTGTTGAGCTGCACCCAGCAACCGTTATCGAAGCGCTAAACGCGAGCAGTAATGCTTTTAGTGTTGTTGTCATAATTAACCTAGTTTATGCAATAAAATCTAACGTTAGCAGCAGTCTTTTCTGATGATTTGCCGTTTTAGGAGAGCGGTGTACTAGACCCTTGCCTTCATTTCCAGCCCACCGTTCCCCCTTTAAAAGCGCCACATCACCACATTCTAAAGACCTGACTGTTACATTAGAGTCAATGATCAGCCTGTTATTTTCTCTTTTAACTAGGTTATTATCAAGCCATTCGCTGCCAAGTCCAGCCAAAGTCGTGACCAATCTTACTGGTACTTTATCGACATGGAATTTAGGACACATCGCAGAATGTAAAGTTTTAAGTCGTAACCCCACTACAGTTAAGTCAAATAGACAACTAAACATGTCAACTATGCCGGTAATATAAACTAGAATCTCATCATCTATATGTAATCGACTGAGCGCATCTTTCATCTCAACAGCAATATTGTTAGCGGCAATTTGCGCTACTATATCTATGTCAGGCGCCGTTTCTAAAAAGCCATTTATCTGTTTTTGTAATTGGCTTGATAGCGACTGCTGCCATACCGCAAGATTGCACTCTGGCTGATAAATTTTGGTTAGCACGTTGGCTTGATCAGCACTTTGGTAATGGCTTAGTTGGGTAGATCTATCTTGTGCTACACAATTGCTCATATTTGTTTCCCAATATAATGTATTTTTACTCAATAAACTGGCGCAGCGAATAATTTTTGAAATGGCTATAGACTAAGGCTAAGGAGCCTATTACGGTCAAAAACACTTCAAGTGCTTCATTGACTCTGTCCTCTCCAATTAACCAAGGTGTGAGCAGCAAAGCTATACCCACGACCCCTACCATGAATACTTTTGTAGATTTATGCCGCATGCAGCCAAGTGTAAGAATGGATAGACTGATAGGTACAATCGCCAGTAATAACCATTGATGAAACGACTCATCAAAAAGTACCGCGACACTTGCCATAACAGGTAGGGCGATGAGTAATAGAGGAAAAATCAAGCAATGAAAAATACACAGTATTGATAACCCAATTGCAATTTTATCTCCCAGAATTTGTCGTTTCATTCGCTTACTCCCACTTCAGTTTGATACAATATAACATACCAAAACAAAAATGGGAGTAGTACCACTTTATTCAGCTATTGGTTTATCTTGAGCTACCGGGATCTTGTTGATAGTACGAGCGAAAGTAATTTGGGAATACACAGCTATTCGCTTTTGAGTCTATAAAGAGCTATCCTTTGTTTCATTGTGAGCCATAATTAATCGATTCAGTTCTTGCTTACTTTGCTCTGGTGTTTTACCTGAAGTATCTAGCACGATACAAGCTGATTGCCATTGCTGGTATTTTCTTGACGTTACGCTTTCCCATGACAGCAATATAAGATTAGGAATATCTGACAGCCTTTTCTCTACACGCTCACGATGTATTTTTTGGTCAGAGCAAATCACTTCGATTTCGATATACGATGACTCTGCTGTGCGCGCAACATTCAACCATGCTTCCCGAGATGCGCTACCGGATTGGTTGAATCAGCAATTACTGGAATACCATTTTTCAGATTTTCAAGTGCAAGGGCATAAGCAACTTTATAACCTTCATCGTAAAGATCACTAACACCACTATTTTTTAATGTTTGCTCTATTGCATCAACTCGTATGTGGACTGCACCGAACATTGATGAAAGAAATCTAGCAAGTTCAGTTTTACCAGTCGCAGGGAGACCTCCAAAAATATACAACATAATATTTTATTTAACCTAAATTAAAAAATAAAAGAGAAACCTTAATTAAGATTATACAGGCATTATTTCTTGCCCTAAATCAATTAATAATCAGCATATCAAATACTCAACACTTAAGCCTTTAGATCTCGGTTATATTGAAGCATTTAATGCTTGGTGGTGCAAAAAGAAATGCACTTAGCTTGTCTAATACTCCGTTATTTTCAATGAAACTAAGATATGCTTGATGGGACTCCTTGGATAGCCATATTTCATAGCAAAAAGCGCTTAGGGAGCACCAAAATACTGGACTGAGCGTGCTTGAAGATCGTTTTCGTTTTTATCATGGGGTTTGGTTTTTCGGTTACATGACAAGCATAAATTAAACATTACTTAACACTGCCAATGAGCTAAGCACAACAACTAAATCGCGGGTTTATTAAATTGTTTGCTGTGCTTACTCAGTATTATCGACTACTTCAACTGTTTGTGACTCTCGTATCACCCTCTTAATTAACGACTCTACTTCACTTCTAAAGTCAAATATATCACTCGAAGCCAATATATCGCCTCGGTAAAGTTTGTCACTCTTACTTAATTTAAAAAAGAAGCCTTCCTCCTCGTCCATTTTAATCACATGAAAGTTTATTTCATCACCAGCAAACTCTCTAATATTATCAACTCTTGCTGCCAAATCTTCTTTTTTAGAAACAAAGCTAGTCAGCAATTCATCATGGCCCAATTTCAACGATATATTATATCCATCACCGTATACTGGCTTTGATATTTCATAACGTGACTTAACCTCTTTTTTATTCACCACCATTCTTTTACAGCTCCTATTTTTTAAAATAAACTTTAAAGCGATTTTTTAACGGCATATCTTTGCAACACATCTACATCACATTGGCTTGTAATACCTGGTTGTATTAAGTTTAATACCACTCAGGTTAAGCTTTGGTTCAATTTGTAATGAGGATAATGTTTTTCACATAAAAATAGGTCATGACTATGTATTACTTAATAATTATAACAATTTTATATAGCAGTTACACTGCTGCCAACGAAATAATACCTGAGCTAGAAATTGAGCCGGTGACTCCGGGAGTATTTATTCATAAATCATATAGTCAGATTGCCGGCTGGGGTTTGGTAAGCGCAAACGGCTTAATTGTTGTTGAAGATAAGAAGGCATTTATTATCGATACTCCATGGTCTTCTCGAGATACGGAAAAATTAGTTGCTTGGATACACTCGCGGGGGTTTACTTTATTAGGGAGTATATCGACCCATTCTCATGATGACAGAGCCGCTGGTATTAAATGGCTTAATGAACATGGAGTCTCAACCTATGCAACAGACCTTACCAATAACTTGCTAGAAAAAGCAGGCAAGGCCCAAGCTACGCACTCTATCAAGAAGAATAAATTTGTGTTGGCTGACGGCTTATTAGAAGTTTTTTACCCTGGTGGCGGGCATACAATTGATAACATCGTGGTTTGGCTACCAAAATCAAAATTGCTATTTGGAGGATGTTTTGTGCGTAGCCTTCAATCGCTGAGCTTAGGCTATACTGGAGAAGCTCAAATTGAGCGGTGGCCGCATTCTGTTGCTGCTGTACTATCAAAATACCCTAATGTAGAAATCGTCGTTCCTGGTCATGGTGCGATTGGTAGTATCGAATTGCTCAAGCACACAAAAAGATTGGCAAATAAAGCCATAAAAAGTGGGGGTTAGCTTGCATGACGAGGCAGGTGATCCCGCCTCATACAAACTGCTAACGTGTGAACTAAGTCGTGGTTAATTTAATCGATTTACTTCAATACAGCTATCCATATCTTTTAAATCACAACCTTTATGATAAAACGCATCGCGCTTTTCAGGAGTCGTTGCCATTTTCGCTGCTTGGCGGCAGCCCGAAATATCACCAAGTTCACAGCTTTTTGCATAGTATAATGCCGCGCCTTCTTTATCTCGTATACGCTCTAGACCACGCCATGCAAAGTTATAACATGCTTGCGCATCATTGTTGGTACAACATGCGGTATTTGCTTGCTGCAAAGCACGTGGAAACTTATCAATTTCAACTTGGCAAACTTGAGTCACTTTTTTCGGCATCTTTGGTGGCACACTTACAAAAAAGTTTTTGGTCGCGATTTCTTTGTGTTGGTAAGTAACAGATATAGTCCATTTGCCGTTAACAAGCTCATTCGGACTTTCAAACTTCCACATCGCAAAATTATCACGGCCAAAATATAATGTATCTTCCCAAGAAGAGGTTGTTTCTGGTTTTCCATTGATCATGATCTCTGGATGCACAACCGTTACAGTAACTGGTACTTTAGTCGCAACATAGCCCGTACTGTTTGGATTTTCAGTCGTGCTATTGATTAATTGATTCACTTGATAACTAAAGCCAAAAAAGTTTCCTAGCTCAGCAGGTACGGCAAAGCCTTTTTTGAACTCATACCCCACAAGTTGGTTGTTTTGAAAAAGAGGCTGTGCATGACCTGATTTTTTAATCTCAGCACTGCCAAGCTCTATCGTATTTTTAACTACTTCTGTACTTTCAGTGTTAGAAGCAGTTTTACAACCAGAAATAAAAATCGATAATGTCGCTAAAAGGAGGGAAATGATGGTCTTTTTCATAATTTAATCCTTAAAAAAAGTGGCGCATTTTAAAAGAATTAAAAAGATATTGTCAAGTTGTTATTATATATACAGTCCATTTTAAATTAATACCACTTGTTAATCCAACTATCTTCCATTGATATTATCTTTTAACAATCATAACTCTTAATCTTCGAATTTTTTAATTACTTCAAGTGACAAGTGATACTTCATCATTTTAAAAGTGCTTAGCAGCTATAGTTTTAAATATTTTCGACTAACCATAGAAAGCAGATTTCCCAACGTTTTGTCACTGTAATAGACCGAATGCAAGCAATTGAAAGCAAACGGTCATCAACAAGCCATACCATTATTGGGTCAGCACACATAAATACCTATAAAAGGTAATTGCATTAATGAACAACATATAATCTTTTAGCTACTTGTAATATTTATTTTGCTAAATCTATCCATTGACCCTGAGTAAGCTCACTTAACTTCTGTGGATTTAGTTTAAACACTGAGTTAGGAGTGCCCGCCGCAGCCCAAATCTCAGAGTACTGATTCAAGTCTTCGTCTAATATTGTATGAACTGATGAATGATGAGCGACTGGTGGCACGCCACCTATTGCATAACCAACTTTTTCACGTACAAAATTAGCATCAGCTTTGGTAAGCGTAATACCTGTTGCTTTTCTAACTTTGTCAGCGCATACCATGTTAGAACCAGAAGCAACAACGAGTACCGCTTCACCGGTTTCTCCATGTTTGAATATTAGTGACTTTGCGATTTGAGCAACTGTACACCCGATAGATGCTGCGGCATCTGAAGCTGTACGAGTTGAGCTAGGCATTTCCTGAACTACAAAGTCTTGACCATTTTTGGATAAAAACTCTTGCACTTTCATTGATGAAGGTTTCAATTCCTTTGACATATATTCTGTAACCTCATTAATTAAACTATAAATATAACGCCTTATTCACTATCAAAATACCTAAATAAGCCGTTATTCTCTGGTATAATACTGACTAACAATTACACGACATTATTACAAAGTAAACTGATAAATAGATGCAAGAGAAACTTTCATCTTAATTATTTTATTTAGACATCGGCTACCTAGATAGGCTAAATACTACTAGCGCTAACTTCATAAGCTCCCCACCCTTCCTTGTCCATCACAACGTATCAAACTTGTGAGCTGCGTTCGATAGAGGCTTCACTCCTTGCGTAATTTCGTCTTCGAGATTGTTGGACAACCGAGAACTCAATGCCGCTGGTTTTGCAAAGTAATAACCTTGTAAAAAGTCAGCTCCAATTTCTCGTAGCACTTGCGCCTCATGTTGACTCTCTACACCCTCAGCTATCACGGCGATGCCGTTTTCATGAGCAAGCTGAATGAGATGAGAGACAATGCTTCGTTTGTGTTGATTGGAGTCTATGTGTCTTACTAATTCCATATCTATCTTTATATAGTCCGGTCTTAGTTGCGCCAACATATTTAAACTGGACCACCCAGAACCAATATCATCTAGTGCAACGCCAAAACCACAGCTTCGGTAGAATGCCAAAATACCTCTTAAGTGATTCATATCACGGGCTTGATGTGTCTCGGTGACCTCAAACACAATGTCTTGTGGCTGAAACCCAAGTTCGCTGATAGCAGAGGCTGTTGAACGTAAGCAATATGACGGATCGTAAATACTAGAAGGGTTGAAATTTATAAATATTTTTGAGTGTAAACCCGCCTTTGCGGCATGCTCTACAGCAGACTTTCGCGCAATTAAATCAAGAGAAAAGAGTAATCCGCTTTGCTCGGCTAAGTTAAAAACGAGGTTTGGCGGCACCATATTATTTTCATTATCGAATAGCCTAAATAACGCTTCATTGGCAAACACATCTAGGTTTCCCGGTTCTGAATATGCTCTCACAATAGGCTGGAACCAACTTTGGTAGGTCTCGTTGTCAACTGCCGTTTTTATCCAACGCGCTTGATAACGGCGCACGAACGTTTCGACACTTGCCACTCGACTAATCGCACTAATATCCGGATGACCATCATGTGCCATAGTCGTCACTTTAGATTGGCCAAATTCAGGGCCAGCTAAGCAACCGCCTATATTGTTCAAAAATGTACTCAAGCCGCGTTTTTCTACTGCAACCTTTACACATTTGCTTTCTACCCCTTCAGGGGTTAAGGCCATTTCGGTACACATCTGCTTTAGGTTTTGCTCTGCATTACCGGTCGGTAAGAAAAACCAAAAATATGTTTTATCAAAAAAATACGACTCTATTGCTTCACAATCTGCGCACCACATAGCATCCTCCATAAATGTAAACTCAGGATAAATACGCAGTCACGCTTTGATCCGTTCACTAAGAGGTGAACCCGAGATAAAGTTATGACGTATTGTGTAACCATAACGCTGTACCGCTAAGAGGTTAGGTTTGAAAAATCATTCGCGAAAGGTACCATCATCAAGGCTGAGTCGCCTTGCTCATTTGGGTGGACTGGCAGGTCAAGTTGCATCAAATATGTTATTTGAAGGCGCAAAGCAGGCGCTTCAAGGGCAACCTGTGAAACGAAACGATCTATTGCTACAGAGCAAAAATATTGATGCAGTTGCAAAGAAGCTGAGTCACTTGCGCGGTGCCGCAATGAAGTTAGGACAGTTACTTTCAATGGATACTGGAGATCTGCTACCACCGGAACTTGCCATGTTGCTGACTCACCTGCGTGCAGACGCTATGCCAATGCCACATAAGCAACTCGTTGGTGTCTTGGAGCATGAATTAGGGCAAGACTGGCTCGATAAGTTTAGTCATATTGAATTGAAAAGCTTCGCACAAGCGTCGATTGGGCAAGTGCACAAAGCCACCACCGAGAATGGGCAACCTCTTGCAATCAAAATACAATATCCAGGAGTGGCTCAAAGTATTCATAGCGATGTAGACAATGTCGCGAGCCTAATCAATATGACGGGGCTACTTCCTAAAGGGATTAATATTGCCCCTTTAATTGAGGAAGCAAAGTCGCAGCTTCTCGCGGAGACCAATTACCAATTAGAAGCAAATTATTTACAGCAATTTGCCAGAGGACTTTCTGATGACACGCGCTTTAAAGTCCCAGCTGTACATCAAGCGCTAAGTAGCCAGCATCTGATGAGTATGGAATATGTCTGTGGCGCGCCGCTTGCAGAGACCCTTGCTTTACCACAATCTGTTCGCAATGACATAATGACTGCACTCATTGAGCTGTTCTTTATCGAAATGTTTGAGCTTAAATTGATACAAACAGATCCTAACTTTGGTAACTATTTATATAACAAAGACACCCACCAAATCGTGTTATTAGATTTTGGCGCAACGCGCATCGTCAACGATGCGATTAGTGTTGGCTATAAAAACCTGTTACGGGCAGCGAGAGAGCAAAACCATGAAGCTGTTAAACAGGCTGCATGTGACATTGGATATTTTGATACTGATATTGCACCCGAGTACTGTAACGCGGTTATTGAGCTGTTTTTACTTGCAACAACTCCACTTCGGTGTGACGGTCCATTTGATTTTGCTAACAGCCAGCTAAGTAAAGAGATAAGTGAAAAAGGACTGGCTTTAAATCGCCACTCCAACGAGTGGCACACACCACCTGTAGACGCTTTATTTATTCATCGAAAGCTGGCGGGGTTATATTTAATCGCAGCCAAATTGCAAGCCAAAGTAGACTTAACGCCACTGCAACGCTACTTAAGTTAGACTAAGGTAAGGAGGCTGTTGTTTGAGTAAGATACACAATCCAACAGCACAATACCACTCGAGCCGGCCGGATAATCATTACAACGCAAAGTCGCTGACACTCACCGCTAATATGTGTATACCAAAGCAGCCGTCTACACTTTAAGCCTGCACTCAATGGATTGAGAGACAAATTATGACAACGGTCGGAAAAAGACCAGCTAGTTCAAATAACACATACAAGATATCCAAAACTTTTTTAGTTCTCGTTACTTAACACTCGTTATTTACCTTGTGCGACTCGACTTTGGCGCCCTGTGTGATGATAAAAACTCGCCAGAAACTGTGAAATAGCACAGCGTTAGCGCCATTTAATAAACCATGTGCAACATGGGATCGTTCGAGACCGATATTGCACATCAGTGTTATAGCGCAGTGATTAACTGTTTTTACTTACAACGACTCTGCGTCAATTACAGCATGCTTTTAAACACGCCATCTTTGCGTATAAAATGGTGAAAACATGCAGCACCAATATGAACGACCAGAACAAGTAACAGTAGTAGCACCGCAAAACCATGTCCCTCACGAAACACGGCAAAATACTCAATATTTGGCACCATTGCCGCTGGCATAGTCAATAGGTCGAACACGACAATTGGTCTTGCACCAAAGTACTGCATCAATAGACCGCTAACCGGTATGACTAACATTAAAAAATACAAAAGCCAGTGACTAAACTTTGCCAGCTTAACTTGAATAACGGGCATTGTTGATGGCAGCGCTGGGGCTGTCGATTGTACTCGCACGATAAAACGCAATATCAGTAATATTAACGCCAGCACGCCAAATGACTTATGCAATCCAAGTAAGCTCAGTTGCCATGGCTCCAGTGAGCTCACCATGGCAAGCCCTGCACATACCATAGACAATATCAAAACCGCCATCGACCAGTGTAATAATCGCATGGTAAAAGTATAGCGAGTCACCTGCTTATTCACTTTCTTGCCCTCCCAATGCCCCTATTAACTGTTCTTTCGCACGGCGTCTATAAGACTCAGCATAGGCGGCCGAACGTGCTCTTAAAATAGGATCGGCTGTTGCCGATAACCCCGTCGGTAAGATTAAAGGGTCAAAGTTCATTGCATGGCACGCTCCTTCCAATTGTGGTTGCCACTGGGTAATGTTAATTTCCCCTGCGTTTACTTGAGCCCGATTACTTGGCCACTGAATAGCGGGGTTATTTTCATCATCAGCCGGTGCCGCAAGAGTAAACTGCCATGTAAAACGAACATTGCCCTGTGCAATTCTGGCCGCCAACTCTTTTTGCAGCGCCGCACTGTCTGTAAACGGGTTTTTGCTCGCCTCGCCTAATGGTAACATTTGCCAACGTACGGCCTGCTTATTGCTTTGTGCATCATGTAAGTAAAAGGCATTGATACTATGGTAAGTCTCGAGTGCCAAACTTTCAGTGGGTGTGTAACTTGCTTTCCATGCTAAAAAGTCTGCGCTTTCAGGATGCTTGGCAAAAAATGCCTTGATTGCATCACCACCCTGCTTTATGGCGACAAGTTGCTGATAAAAGTCATACGGATTGCTCACAGCCATTACCGGAGGTGTATTCATGGCTATATTCCAACGCTCTGAACCGGTAACAAAGCTGAGTGCAAAACTTCTAACAGGCGCACTCAACTCATCAGCATGTGGATTGTTACCAGCGATAGAAAACCGGCCAATAAAGGGGTGAACGCCTGCACTAAAAACTTCAGCATCCGAATAGTGCGTTAGCGACCCATTCGATATAAATTCTCCCGACACACAAACGCCTTTGGCATGCGCCCTTCTAAACCCGGGAAAGTGTGATTGTCCTTGTTGTAAATCAACAAATTGTTGGGCGGTAACTTTTGTGCTTGCCTGCGCCGATTGCGTCAAAAATAGCACCGCGCCATACCAAGCGACGAACGCACTTATTCCATAAAACCTTGCCAAGGAATATCTAATCATAAAAATAAAAACCTCATTAAACCGAGCTTGAGATAACAAACTGCGCTGGCGAGTGCCGACTCGCTTATGGACAGCCACTCATCAGACCTTGGTTCCGGCAAAAAAATTTCACACCGCTACGCTCCAATAATCATACAAAATTGTATTCTGAACCCGTTGAAAACTGCGTTATGCTATAGCTAAACGACCAAACAAACCGCACAATGAAGATATTGCTTGTAGAAGATGACCACGACACTGCAGAGTTTATTTGTAATGGCTTAAAGCAAGCTGGAGAATCTGTGGATCATACGCAGTGTCCAAAAGATGCAATAATAAAAGCCTCCACCACCTCATTCGATGCCATTATTTTTGATAGGCTACTGCCGGCGATGGATGGCCTAGACGCAGTAAAAATCCTTCGAGCGAGCAACATCTTAACTCCTATCATTATGCTAACGGCATTGAGTGACACCGCAGCACGGGTTGAAGGCTTGGAAGCTGGTGCAGACGACTACTTAGTTAAACCCTTTGCGTTTGTCGAATTACATGCAAGGCTAAAAGCACTGTATCGTCGCAAACCAGCTGCGCAAACCGTGAATGAATTACAAGTTGGTTGTGTAAAACTACTCAGAACATCAAGGCAAGTGTTTAGAGGTGAAAACGAGATTGAGCTAATGCCAAAAGAGTATCAGATTTTGGAATTTTTAATGCTTCATCCTAATCAACTGGTTACCAAAACTATGCTGCTAGAACACGTGTGGGGGTTTAGTTTTGACCCAAAAACCAGTTTAGTTCAAACACATGTCAGCCGCTTACGTAACAAGTTAGACAAGCCTTTTAACAGTGAAGTTATCAAAACCATTCGTGGCAGTGGCTACTTACTTTCTGAACAATAATATGAAAACGAATACTCAAAAATACCATTTTGTGCTGGCGCTTAAATTTTCTTTTCTATGTTGGATACTCACATGTGGTCTAGCACTTTTGGTATCGCACTTTGTGTCTAAAAGTGAACAGTCCAGACAACAAACCGAAATGCTTGAACTTATTGAGGAAGCCGTCGAGCTTTACCATAGTGATGGGTTGGAGTCTTTGGTAGAAGTATTTGAGTTAGCAGAAAATGAAACTTGGACCAAAGAAGAAGCCCAGGAGCATTGGCAAGAGGAAGGCTGGCTTATGGCGTTATACCAAAAAGACGTGACAATCGCTGGTGGCGATTTGGGTTTTGAGCGAGCAAATACCTCAAAGTCGCAGCCACAAACTGAAATAGACGAAGAAACACAACTCATTTTTTATCAGGCACAGCAAATCAACGATGGTCTTCATTTACATCTATGGCAGCGTGTTGACCACGATGTTGTTATTGCCCAGAACGCCAGAACCCAGTTTATTGTGTGGCTAGCGATATTTTGCTGGCTGCCGCCTTTGCTCATCTTTGTCTATTTTAGACAAATGCAAGGCAATACCATTACCAAGCTGAGTCAACAGCTCTCTTTAGTGGCTAAAGCGCCTGAGCTGCATCGCACCGTAGCAAAAAGCGATGACCCACAGCTGCTACAATTATGCAGTGTGATCAACACGATGCTCGACGAAATTACCAAGCTCCATCACAATATTAAAACAATGTCTGTGGGAGTTGCCCATGACCTTAAAACGCCTCTAACCCGAGTTGCAAACCGATTGCAATCTATGGAGCAAGACATAGACGATCCGGTACAATTAGCCGTTCACCTTGAAAAGGCCTGTGAAGAATTAGAAAAAATCATCTCGACTTTTAATAATTTAATCCGCTTGAATAGTATTGAATCTGGAAAATATCAACAAGGTTTTAAACAGATTGACTTATCAACACTGCTTTTAGATCTAACTGATAGCTTCACTCCGGTTTTTGAAGACGCAGAAAAAACCTTATCCGTCTCGATATTGCCAAATATCAGCTGTTATGGAGATGCGGATTTGCTCGCGCAATTGGTCTGTAACCTGTTAGAAAATGCACTTGAATATACTAATCCAAGGGCGTCTGTATGGATCAGGCTGCAAAGTCACTCATCTGGCGTATTACTACAAATCGGTGATAATGGCCCTGGCATCGCAACATCAGACCAAGCACATATTTTCGAGCGCTTTTATCGTGCCGATACCAGCCGTTCCTCTTCAGGTAATGGGCTCGGGCTTAGCATTGTCAAAGCAATCTGTGACATACATGAGGCTCGGATTTATTTGCTGGAGGGTCAACCGGGCGCTGTGTTTAATATTGAAGTGCCAACTCATTAATAGATTGAGCTAAGCTTTGACTTGGTTAGTTTACAATTTTGTATGGTTTCGCACGCAAACTTGTAAAACACTAAAGTCAAAAATCATCCTACACTCATAACTTATCGTTCACTATTTGAGTTAAGTTATGAGATCAGTCATTAAATACTTTTCAGTTTGGTGTGTGTTAACCCTAACAGCGACAGGCTGTGGCGGTGCGCAAGAAACCGAAGTCGCGCAAGCCAATCAGCAGCTCACTGACAACACTGAAATTACCGAGCCATCGCAACCTATTGCAGTGGATAATGTGTTTGCGACACCACAAAGTACGGCCTCGTTTTTACACCAAACGACTTTTGGCGCTACACCACAACAGCTCAACACGCTTGTCGGCAAATCTGCTTCTAAATGGTTCATCGACCAAATAGCACTAAAACCAAGCTTGAAAATGAATTCAGTTGCAAAATATACCCCCGAAGACGGCGGTTTTAATACCCTATTCGTAGAATCAACAAGTATCGGGTTTTGGCAAGATGCCATCACTGGCGAAGATCAACTGCGTCAGCGAGTAGCTTTCGCTTTATCTGAGATTTTAGTAGTTTCTAATGCCGGTGGTGACGAGCTCACTGACATCCCAGCGGCAGTAGCACGCTTTCAAGATATACTCATTGAGCACGCCTTTGGCAATTATCGAGAGCTACTTCAGGCGGTAACTTACTCACCCGCTATGGGAACTTACTTAACATATTTAGGAAACCAAAAGGGAGACGAGCAAACAGGCAGGATGCCTGATGAGAATTATGCTCGGGAGATCTTACAGCTCTTTACTTTGGGTCTTGTTGAGTTAAACCCAGACGGTAGCGAGAAACGCGATAGCAATGACCAAGCCATTGAGTTGTATACCAATAAAGATATTACTGGTCTTGCCCGTGTTTTTACTGGGTTAGTGCTTGATGAGTCAGGCGCCGAACAAGCCGCTCAAGAAGAGTACGCGCTACCTATGGTCGCAGACCCTGAACTACATTCGACTAAAGCCAAATCCTTTTTAGGCTACACCATAGCTGCTGGCACCGATGTCAACCAATCAATCACGCTCGCATTAGATCATATCTTTTCGCATCCTAATGTTGGGCCATTTGTGGTTAAGCAGTTAATCCAACGTTTAGTAACATCAAACCCTTCACCTAGCTATGTTGCTAGGGCAGTAGAAAGCTTTGATTCTGGTAGCTACGTATTGCCCGATGGTACCAAAGTGGGCGCTAGCCAACGGGGAGATTTAACCGCTACGATTGCAGCAATTATCTTTGATAAAGAAGCTAGGAGCGAGAAAACAGCGCGCAGTGGCAAGTTAAGAGAGCCAATATTAAGATTTACGCAGTGGGCCCGAGCCTTCGAGGTAAAAAATATTACGCCTGAGTATCAAGAGCCACTATGGGATACTCGTTCAGCAAACGCATTAAATCAACACCCCTATCGTTCAAGTAGCGTATTTAACTTTTTTCGCCCGGGTTACAGTGCACCAGGAACGCTAATATCGCAAAACCAACTGGTTGCACCTGAGTTCCAAATTACCAACGCCTCGTCAATCCCAGGTTATATTAACTTTATGACCTATTATATTTTTGGCTATCAACAAGATGTTGATGTGGCTGATTTACAAGCGGATTATGACGCCGAAAATATACCGCTTGATGCTCGTCAAGCTGTTTATAGCTTTCTTGCAGACTATGAATACGAACTCACTTTGGCAGATGACCCAAAAGCGCTATTGGCTCATTTAAATCTACTCCTAAGCGCAGATCAGCTCACTGAGCATACAGTGAATAAGATCACCCAAATTCTTGAGACACTACCGATGGAGGAACCACAAGATAGCCTTATTCGAGTGCAATGGGCGATTTTACTCGTGATGACCTCAGCAAATTATTTGATTCAAAAATAGGACTAGACAAGATGAAAAGACGTGATTTTTTGAAACTAAGCGGCGCGACCATGATGTCAACGTCCTTGCTTTCGTTGAGTCAAGCCGTTGCGGCAGCAGAACAAGGCGAAGATTATAAAGCCCTTGTTTGCGTATTTTTATACGGCGGAATGGACTGCCATGACACGATTATTCCTCTAGATGACAGTAACTATCAACAGTGGGCAAAACACAGATCCTCACTACTCAGTGCTTACCCTACGCCAAGAACACCACAAAATTTGCACGCCCTCAGTACTCCCTCTCGATTTAATCAACGCAAATTTGCCTTACCTCCAGAAATGGCGGGTCTTGCGAAACTCTACGATCAAGGACAACTGTCTGTAATTGGCAATGTTGGACCATTACTTGAACCTGTTAATGCCTCGCATCTAGAACAAGCCACTGCAAGTGTGCCTCCTCGATTGTTTTCTCATAATGATCAACAGTCAACTTGGATGTCTGGTAAAACGGAAGGGGCACAATTTGGTTGGGGCGGGTTAATTAATGATGCGCTTATCAATACAGGAAAAACGCAGCAGACGCCTTTTAATGCCATTACCACAGCCGAGGCTGATCTGTGGTTAACCGGCAGTAATACCTTTCCATACCATGTGAGTGATGGCAAAGCTGGAATAATAGAAATCTTAGAAGAGTTCGACAACAACCAAGCACTCGCTGACTACTTTGCGGGCAAAGAAAACAGTAGTAGCAATAATATACTTCAGCAAGACCTAGATACGCTTACTCGCAGCGCCATGGCGGCAAATTCGCAATACAATGATGCCATTGCCAATACTAGTTTTACCTTACCACAATTTCCTACCACACCATTGGCGCAACAGCTGAAGAATGTTTGCCAAAGTATTGCAACAAGGCAGCAACTCAACACCAAACGACAAGTGTATATTGTTGGCATGGGTGGATTTGATACTCACTCAGGTCAAGCTCAGAGCTTGCCTAAACTGCAATCAGCGCTTGATGGCGCACTTGTAGCGTTTAATACGGCCATTGCCAGCTTAGGGTTAGAAAAGCAAGTAACTTTATTTACCGCATCTGATTTCGGTCGTACCCTTGCTGTCAATGGTGATGGTACTGATCATGGTTGGGGCGCTCATCACTTTATTATGGGTGGTGCAGTCAATGGTGGCACTATTTTCGGCGATATCCCCCCCCCAGAATTAAACCATGCCTTTGATGCGGGTAGCGGCAGGCTCATTCCCACCACAGCTGTTGACCAACTGGCTGCAAGCCTTGGTAGCTGGATGGGGGTAGACGACAGTGCACTGCTGCAGATTTTCCCAAACCTTAAAAACTTCTCTGGTAAACTCAGTTTATTCAAAGCGTAGATTTTTATTCGAAATTAAGCACACAAGGATGTGCTGCTATACTCTGTTACGCTATCACTGGTATAGGTGCGAGGAACAGCGTATTTTTAAACCCCTGTAGTCTATTATACGTAGCAGAGAACACTTAACAGTAATTTAGGCGGTGGCAAAATTGCGTAACTGGTGTAAATACTGTACTCTTGCCCGCCGCCTACTACAGAGTAACAAATCATGAGCTTTAGCCACCTAGGTTTAGCCCCAGAAATAAATCAAGCCGTTGTTGAGCAAGGCTACGACCAGCCAACGCCGATCCAAGAACAAGCTATTCCCGCCATTTTAGCTGGGAAAGATGTGATGGCCGCAGCGCAAACCGGTACAGGCAAGACCGCTGGCTTTACGCTACCTTTGCTACAAAACCTGATGTCGGGATCTAAACCAAAAGCCAACCATGTAAGGGCCTTGATCCTAACTCCAACACGTGAACTTGCTGATCAAGTATGGCAAAGTGTTAAACTCTACAGCAAACACCTCCCTATCAGCTCTGAAGTCGTTTACGGCGGTGTGAAGATCAACCCGCAAATGATGAAGCTGCGTAAAGGCATTGATGTTTTAGTAGCGACACCTGGACGATTACTAGACCTTTACCAACAGAATGCTGTCAAATTTGATGACCTTGAGGTACTGGTATTGGATGAAGCCGACCGCATGCTAGACATGGGCTTTATTCACGATATCAAACGCATAATCAAAGTACTGCCCGCTCGTCGGCAAAATTTGATGTTCTCTGCAACTTTCTCTGAAGAGATTAGAGCGTTAGCAAAAGGATTAACCCATGACCCTATAGAGGTTTCTGTAGCACCGGCTAATAGCACCGCCAAAAGTGTTACTCAGTGGGTGTATCCAGTAGATAAAAGTAAGCGCACCAACTTACTTAAACATTTAGTTCAAACGCATGACTGGCAACAAGTGTTGGTATTTACCCGCACAAAACACGGTGCCAACCGCTTGGTTAAGGATCTAGAAAAAGCCAAGATCAATGCCGCAGCAATACATGGTAATAAAAGTCAAAGTGCTCGTATGAAAGCCCTTGCTGGTTTTAAAAGCGGTGAAGTGCGCGTACTTGTTGCCACTGATATTGTAGCAAGAGGTTTGGATATTCAGGAGCTGCCCTACGTGGTTAACTTTGACCTGCCAAATGTTTACGAAGATTATGTTCACCGTATCGGTAGAACTGGCCGTGCTGGTGCAACGGGTGAAGCTATCTCATTTGTTACCCAAGAAACCGCAAGCGATTTATTTGGTATTGAGCGACTAATTCAACAGCTGGTGCCGCGTAAAGTGGAACCTGGATTTGAACCGCAACTTGCCGTACCTGAGTCAAAGTTAGATACGCGCCCAATCAAGCCGAAAAAACCAAAGAAACCGAAAAAGCCAAAGACAACAGACGCTGAGCAAGCAACTTCTGCTCAGCCGAAAAACAAACCCAAGCAAAATTCAGGTCCTCGTAATAATAAGCCAAGTGGTAACGGAAAACCTACTGGTAACAACAATGGCAACCGCAGACGTCGCCCATCACAGTCTACCAATAAGCCTGGCTCTTCAGCTCCAAGAAAAAATAAGCCAACTCAGCGAAGCTCATCAAGTAGTAAATAAGATATACAAAAAAGCCCTACCTATAAGTGTGGGGCTTCTATTTTCCAACCAAGTGAATTAGCTGCATCTTTTTATTGAAAAAATATAAAATATCAGGTACAAAGCGCCCTGCGAACAAATGTAAAAAAGTGTTCAAGCAAGTCATTCTTCTCATTCAATGGAAGTATAATAACAACGACTAAATAGGGATTTAGTGTGATCAATCAAAAATGTCACCCTGCTAAAGCATTTGCTTTGGTATTGGGCACTGCTGCTTTTTTAAATGGTTGTGCCACAACCACATCACAGGTTGTAGAAACGCCAAAAGTTGCAAGCTATAACACCCAGTATACTGGTAAAAAGAGCAAATTAGTGGTCGGTAACTTCGTCAACCGTTCAAGTTTTCAAAATGGTATTTTTTCTACAGGTGATGACAAGCTTGGCAACCAGGCAAAAACTACGTTAATGAGCCACCTGCAACAAACTAATCGCTTTAGAGTGCTTGATAGAGCCAATCTAGAAATGCTCGCACAAGAAGCCGCGCACACAGGAACAAAACAGTCAATTACTGGCGCAAAATATGTGGTGACAGGCGATGTCACCGAATTTGGTCGCAAAGCCATAGGCGATAAACAGCTATTTGGCTTATTGGGGAAAGGTAAATCGCAAATTGCTTACGCAAAAGTAACGCTTAATATTGTGGATGTAACCACATCAGAGGTTGTTTACTCAGTGCAAGGGGCTGGTGAATATAGCTTGTCTGAGCGTGAGGTTATCGGCTTTGGTAGCACAGCAAGCTACGATTCGACTCTAAATGGTAAAGTACTAGATTTGGCGATTCGAGAGGTCGTTAATAAGCTAGTCAATGGACTAGAATCTGGCGCTTGGGCGAACTAGGGAATAATGAACATGAAAAAGTATACTCTAGCTTTATTGGCTTCACTCGTACTTGCAGGTTGTAAAACCACTGAGCCACTTTATTACCACGGAGAATACGGCAAAGCCGTATATAGCTACTTTAAAGCAGAAGATGTGACTCTTGAAGAGCAAATCAGCATATTACAAGAAATCATTCAAACCGCCGAGGCTAAAAGTAAAACTGTTGCACCGGGCGTTCATGCTCACTTAGGCATGTTGTATTTTGAAACAGGGAATGCCCAACTTGGTAAACAGCATTTTGAAACAGAAATGGTGCTGTTTCCAGAGTCTGAGCACTACATCTCGTTTTTACTAAAGTCTGCAGGAGTATAATATGCGCCAGACCACACTGACACTACTGCTTTTAGCACTGACATTGATCACAGGCTGTGTGAGCACTCCTGAGGGGCATGACTACTCGGCATTTAGAACAGCGGATCCACATTCAATTATTGTGCTACCACCGATCAATAACACACCCGAGGTAATTGCGCCTTACAGTTTGATGTCTCAAATTTATCATCCGATTGCAGAGTCGGGATACTATGTTTTTCCAGCGGCTGTTGTTGAGCAAACATTTAAAAATAATGGTCTCACCGTTGCCAGCGATACCCACGCAGTTCCGGTAACTAAGCTTCATGAAATCTTTGGCGCTGATGCTGCGCTCTATATTACCATTGAAGAATATGGTACCAGCTACGTTGTGGTATCGAGTGAAACGGTTGTGACAGCTTCCGCAACGCTCGTTGATCTAAAGAGCGGTACAGTGCTTTGGCAAGATAAAGCATCCGCATCTTCGGCAGAAACTCGAGGTAACAATGGTGGTGGATTAGTAGGCATGCTAGTGGAAGCAGCACTCAACCAAGTGCTAGAAAGCGTCACAGACAGAGGGTTTGATATCGCGGCTATTACCTCCAGCCGTTTACTCTCGTCTGACATCCATAATGGCTTACTACACGGACCGCGTTCGCCTAAATATGGTCAGCCTGCTGTTAGCGAAAAAACTAAATAGCTTGATTTTAAATGCGCTGCACTTTGCTATGTTGCAGCGCTGTTTTTTTACTAGATGAAGCGTGTAAGCGCGTGTAATAGACTATAACGCACTACCTCCTAAGCTAATAGAGCCGATACATCTTGCGGCATCAACATTAAAGGAGCTAGGCTATGAATAAGTTTACATTACTACTGTTGACTGCATGCAGCAGTACCTTTTTAGCGCATGCGGGGACACAGTATCTAACCCAACCTGCAAGCAACATCACCCAAACATCCGCACAATTAAATGGCTACTCTTCTTCCACCATAGGCCTAAGTGGCGAGATTTTTGATTATGGCACCACCACAAGCTACGGCAGTAGTATCTTTGCAACACCACCTGGAGTAAATGGCCCCGTAAGTGCTCAAATTTCAAACCTAAGCTGTGGGACTGAATACCATTTCCGCTTCCGTGGAGATCCAAAACCCCCACGCACCACAATCCAAGGGGAAGATCTCACTTTCACTACGTTGCCTTGCGGCCCCACCAACTACGCTAATGTGTCGCTCGAAACTGGCGGACAATATTACTTTGTGGCTGAAGGTAACGGCGGCAGTACAGTCAATGCAAACCGATTAGCCATAGGTCCTTGGGAGCAATTTACCCTTGTAGATATTAATGGCGGAGACCTTAATAGCGGTGATGAAGTTCATATTCAGACTACATCTGGCTACTACTTTGTTGCCGAACAAGGTGGTGGAGGTGAACTAAACGCCAATAGAACCGCGGCCTCTATCTGGGAGACATTMACGATTGAACTGCCAAATAACCCCGGTGCGCTCATCCAAAGCGGTGATAAAGTAGCGCTCAAATCCGTCAACGGCTACTATGTGCAGGCTCTTGGTAATGGTGGCTCGGGCGCAAATGCAGAGCCGACGGTTATTGGTTGTAATGCAACCTACCCTTGCTCATGGGAAATGTTTAAAATCATTTTTTAACGCACTTGTCCGTGGTAAAAAATTTTATCACGGCCTTACACGCGCTATCCATTCGAGCCATGTTATAATTGCTGTTTTAGAACTACAGAGACAGCGACTTTGACTCAGCCACTTTTTTCCAGCACTCCACTTTCCAGCGCCTTACTTGATAACCTCACTTCGTTGGGTTATCACACCATGACTGACATTCAAGCACAAACCTTACCGCTTATCTTGGCGGGTAAAGATGTCATTGGCCAAGGCAAAACGGGCTCAGGTAAAACCGCCGCTTTCTCTTTGGGACTATTACATAATTTAAATGTGAAACGTTTTCGTGTGCAGGCTTTGGTCGTATGCCCAACTCGAGAGCTTGCCGATCAGGTTGCTGTTGAAATTCGCAAGCTTGCCCGTGCAATCCATAACATTAAAGTATTGGCACTGTGTGGTGGCGCACCTATGGGTCCGCAAATTGGTTCTCTTGAACACGGCGCGCACATCATTGTGGGTACGCCAGGACGCATTGAAGAGCATTTGCGCAAAGGTCGCTTGTCGCTAGATGAAGTCAATACCTTTGTACTAGATGAAGCCGACCGTATGCTGGAGATGGGTTTTGAAGAGTCATTACAATGTATCATTGACCACTGCCCTAAAACACGACAAAACCTGCTTTTTAGCGCAACTTACCCGCCAAAAATAGAACAGCTTGCGCAGCATGTCATGAAAGATGCAGCTAAAATCACGGTTGAATCAACCCACGATGATAGCTCAATTGAACAGTACTTTTATGAAGTCGACAATAACGATGCAAGACTGCCTGCAGTCCAAAAACTGTTAATGCAATTTCAACCTAATTCTGCGGTTATCTTCTGCAACACCAAGGCAGAATGCCAGAACGTATGCGACAGCCTATATAGTTTAGGTTTTGATGCAGCAGCACTTCACGGTGATTTAGAGCAAAAAGACCGTGACCGCACATTGGTTCGCTTTGCGAATAAGAGCGTCACCATTTTATTAGCAACGGATGTCGCCGCACGAGGTATCGACGTCGATCACGTCGATATGGTGATCAACTACCATATCGCCCATGACCCAGAAGTACATGTTCACCGCGTTGGCAGAACTGGACGTGCAGGCAATAAAGGGGTGGCGTGCTCTTTGATGAGCTATAAGGAATCACATAAAGTAAATGCCCTCGAAGACTATTTAGGCAAAACCATTGAACCCAATACCCTGCCAAGCGATCAAGTATTAAATAACAAAATAAATCGAGCGCCGATGGTAACCATTCAAATCGACGGCGGTAAGAAAGCAAAATTAAGACCGGGTGATATCTTAGGTGCACTGACCTCAAATCAAGCGTTAAAAGGTGATCAAATCGGTAAAATCAAAGTCACTGCGATGTCATCGTACGTTGCAGTTGAGCGCAGTGTTGCCAACGTAGCGCTTAAAACAATTTCAGAAGGGAAAATGAAAGGCCGAAACTTTAGAGCACGCAAAGTAACAAAATAACAGATAGCTTTGCTTTTCCTACGGTGGTCAACTTTTCCCTGACCACCGCAATTTTTAGATTAACTCAGCAATTTCTCGCCTATTTATAACTTATTTCACACTACAGGGGTTTAAATCTGCGCCACGATCCCAAGGTCTTATACCAGTTGTATTAAGTAAATGATCTATCTTGAAGCGGAGAAATAGCTTTAGTAGCACCGCTCTCGCGTCCTGCTACCGCTAAGGTACCTATATCCATATAGGCAAGGCAAAAATTTTGCTATTTAGTTGTTCTAAATGAGAAATTTTTAACGAAGCTAATATGCTATTTCACCCTTCAAATTGATTAGAGAATTAATTCAATTGGTATTAGTTAAGCAAACACTTTAAAGGAGTTTATCTATGAAGACCTTAATCATTGGTGCCAGTGGTCAAATTGGAAAAATGACGACAAAGAAAATGCTGGAACAAGGCCACGACGTTGTGGCGTTAGTGCGTGATAAAGATAAGTTGGCAGATATTGAATCTGAGCAACTCACTATCACTGAGCAAGATCTTGAGAGCGATTTTAGCTCTGCTTTTGACAACGTCGAGCAGGTAATATTTAGCGCAGGCTCCGGTGGAGAAACGGGTGCGGACAAAACCCTACTGATTGATTTATGGGCTGCGACTAAAGCTATTGATTATGCTGTGAAAGCAAACGTTAAACATTTTATTATGGTCAGCTCTATTGGTGCCGACGATCCTGATAACATTGAAAGTGAAATCAAACCGTACTTGGTAGCCAAACACATGGCCGACCAATACCTACAAAGAAGTATCGTAAACTACACCATCGTTCGACCTGGTACATTACTTAATGAGCCCGCAACTGATGGATTCTCCACTTCGCGCCCTGCAAATAGAGAAGACGCTGTAATAAATCGAGAGAATGTCGCTGACGCACTAGCTTACCTTGCCACTTTGCATCCTCAGAATCTAACGTTTGAGCTATTTAATGGTGAACAACCTCTCAAACAAGCACTATGCCAATAAGTGGGTTATGTCTCGGGGCTTAACGCCTCGGGATATATGTCGAAAACACTTTTTGCTGTACCGATATAAAAGCTTGCTTTTATAAGAACTATTCTGTATAATTCAAGACTTGCTTTATTAATTCCACTCTAGATAAAGCAAACCTCAAGTAATGCCTCCTTGCCCTGATCCAGTAAGTCCGCATAAAACATACAAACAGAGCTTAATATAGTCAGGCGAAATAAAATCCAACAGCATGTTGGTACAGACTGTCATACCCATATTGGGTCGTTGTGAGTACAGTATATCCTGTTCGCTAAACTGTAATGAAGCTCATCTACTATCAAAAGCATCAGCTAATTTGCTGTGCATTATAAAAGTGAGTTTTATTATGTCATATACATATAACGGAACAGAGATCCGTGTTGAGCAACCAATTCGCTCAATTTCGGTGAACAAATCTAAAGTGATCTTTGCTGACGGCACAGGCCGTAAGATCACACAATTCGCCAATGGCGGCGAAGCACGTCAGTTTCTGAGCTGGTTAACTTCAGCACATTGATTGTGTGGTAATACCAATTTGACTTAAAAAAATGCCGGACAAAGTCCGGCATTTTTGTATCTTCAATATTTTTTAAGCTTATACCAATTTGCTTAATTCAGTGGTCTATTTTGAGGCGAGAAAATCTTGTCAATAACTCCGCTACCGCGTCCTGCTATCGCCAAGGTACCTACATCCGTGTAGGCAAGGCAAAAATTTTGCTATTTAGTTGTTCTAAATGAGAAATTTTTAACACTGTTAGCGTCAGATTTACTCCTTCAAATTGAGCAAGTATTAAGTC
>NZ_RDBW01000016.1:0-95217 GCF_003934235.1 Pseudoalteromonas sp. J010
AACTCGTGACCTCGACCTTGGCAAGGTCGCGCTCTACCAGCTGAGCTAGTGCCGCATCACATTATTTAGCTCTGGATTTGTTGGTAACTACGCTAGGTCGCGTTGATTACCTACTGCAGCTGAGCTAGTGCCGCATCACAATATTTAGCTCTGGATTTGTCGGTAACTACGCAAGGTCGCGTTGATTACCTACTGCAGCTGAGCCAGTGCCGCATCACATTATATTCTTTATTTTTTCAGTCGAACATAAACTGAGGATTTTGGAGCGGCACACGAGGTTCGAACTCGTGACCTCGACCTTGGCAAGGTCGCGCTCTACCAGCTGAGCTAGTGCCGCATCACATTATYTAGCTCTGGATTTGTTGGTAACTACGCTAGGTCGCGTTGATTACCTACTGCAGCTGAGCTAGTGCCGCGCTTGGGCTAAAAACCCCGCAGGGCTTGTCGTCTCAAGCGGGGCAGGATTCTACAAGATAAAATTTGCTTTGCAAGTATTTTTTTAAACTTTGAAGAATTTTTCTTGATACACCTTTAATTCCATAATGGAGTCTTTGATGTCATCTAAGGCTAAATGAGAGCTTTTCTTTTTAATTTCACCTAATARCTCAGGTTTCCAACGTCTTGCTAGCTCTTTTATTGTACTTACATCTAGGTTGCGATAGTGGAAGTAAGCTTCTAGCTCTGGCATGTATTTGTTGAGGAATCGACGGTCTTGCCCAATCGAATTACCGCACATTGGTGAAGCACCTGGTGGTACCCACTCTTTCAAAAAGTCCAACGTCTGCTTGATTGCATCGGCTTCTGTGTATTTACTGGCTTTACAGCGATCGGTAAGACCTGAACGACCGTGTTGATTAGTACACCACTCATCCATTCCATCAAGGAGCTCATTACTTTGATGAATTGCCACTACAGGACCTTCAGCTAAAATATTGAGATCACCATCTGTTATCACCGTCGCGATTTCTAAGATTTTATCTGTTTTTGGTTCCAGCCCCGTCATCTCGAGATCGAGCCAGATCAAGTTTGATTCATGAAAAGACATACATTACCTTAGCGGTACTTTCCTTTAGATCCAATGCAATTAGATATATCATATTAGTTTAAACACTCGACCTAAAGCTTTTTTTACCATGCACGGCGTTTTATTGATTTATAGCCTAAATTTAAACGCTCTGCACGCTCAAGCTTAAACAGATTATAGACATGGCAAAGAAAAAGAAACTCAGTAAAGGCCAATCCCGACGGATTAGAGCTAATCATCAGAAGCGTATCGATAAAGCGAAAGGGACAGAAGTGTCTGATGTTTCATGGCAAAATGACAATCTAGGACCAACAGAAGCGGCAGTGGTGATCAGCCGCTTCGGGCAACATGCAGATGTAGAAACCACAGAGCAAGAGATTTTGCGTTGTAATATACGCCGCACCGTGAGCAGCTTGGTTTGCGGTGACGAAGTTATTTTTCGTCGTGCCAAGGTCAGTGATGGCGACCTAGCCGGGGTCATTGAGGCTGTACATGAAAGACGTACACAACTTACTCGCCCCGACTTTTATGATGGTGTGAAAGTCGTCGCTGCCAATATCGATCAGATATTGATGGTATCAGCAGTTGTGCCTGAGTTTACCCCACAGATCATTGACCGCTATTTGGTTGCTTGTGAAGACATGGGGATTGAGCCAATTTTGTTACTAAACAAAATTGATTTGCTCGACCAAGAAAGCTTGGATTACGTTGATGAAGTGTTAGATATCTATCGTGAGCTTGGTTATCGCGTGCTGTTAGTCAGCACCAAATCAGGTGAAGGCATAGATGAGCTGAAACATATCTTAGAAGACAAAAATAATATTTTTGTTGGTCAATCTGGTGTGGGTAAATCGACGCTCGTTAATACTGTACTCCCAAATGCCGATATCCTGACCAAAGAAGTCTCCGAAAATAGCGGCTTAGGGCAACATACAACAACAGTATCACGCTTACATCACCTCCCCTCTGGTGGAAACTTAATTGATAGCCCGGGGATCCGTGAGTTTGGCTTATGGCACCTAGAAGTTGAGCGAGTGACTTGGTGTTTTAAAGAGTTTAGAGAATTTATTGGAGGTTGTCGTTTTAGAGACTGCAAACACCTCAATGACCCGGGGTGCCTTATCCAAGAAGCCGTCGATGAAGGAAAAATCAGCGAACTGCGCTTTGAAAGCTACCACCGCATTTTAGAGTCTATGGCAGATGGTCGCGCAGGTGCGCGTGCTCCGAGAGTCTGATAATATTTGCTAAATTGGCTCAACCCGTTGAGCCCAACGGCTACTAAGTACCTTAGTGGCAAGACTACAATTAGGAACTGTTAAAAGTGAATTTGGATAAACTAAAAATTGCCATGCAGTATGCATTACCTAAACATGCGGTTTCTCGTTTGGTTGGTAAGCTTGCAGCAGCAGAAGCCGGTGCATTAACAACAAAGCTTATTAAGCTATTTATCAAACAATATAAAATCGACATGAGTGAGGCTCTGCACGAAGATCCAGCTCACTACAAAACCTTCAACGAGTTTTTCACTCGCCCTTTGAAACCAGGGATCCGTCCTCTTGCTGAAGAAAGCAATATTTTAGCTCACCCTGTTGATGGTGCGATTAGCCAGTTAGGTGACGTTGTCGATGGTCAAATCATCCAAGCTAAAGGCCACAACTATAGCCTGCAAACTTTACTTGGCGGCAAAGAGGAAGATTTTACCCCTTATATAGGTGGTAAGTTTGCCACTATCTATCTTGCCCCAAAAGATTATCACCGTATTCATATGCCAATTGATGGCACACTGCGCAAGATGATTTATGTGCCTGGTGATTTATTTTCGGTAAATCCTTTGACTGCACAAAATGTGCCTAACTTATTTGCACGCAACGAACGTGTAGTTGCCATTTTTGATACTGAAATTGGACCACTTTCTATGGTATTGGTGGGTGCAACCATAGTTGCCAGTATTGAAACTATTTGGGCAGGGACCGTCACTCCGCCTGCGGGTAGAGATGTGTTTACTTGGACATATCCAGAGGCTGGTGACAATGCAATTAAGCTGAAAAAAGGCGAAGAAATGGGTCGCTTTAAGCTCGGATCAACAGTGATCTTAGCGTGGGGCTCTGAAAAAGCGGACTTCCTTGACGGTCAAAACCCAGAAACAGTAACACGTATGGGTACACCGTTTGCAAAAATAGCAGAGTAAATTACTTTTATACCAATTTGCTTAATTAAGTGACCTATTTTGAGGCGAGAAAATCTTGTCAATAACACCGCTTCCGCGTCCTGCTCACGCCGAGGTACCTACGTCCTGTAGGCAAGGCAAAAATTTTGCTATTTAGTTTGTTCTAAATAAGAAATTTTTAACGCCGTTAGCGTCAGATTTACTCCTTCAAATTGAGCAAGTATTAAGAATAATTGGTATTAGTGGCTTGAAACTACATCAAGCCACAGCATTCACATTCAGGGTTTTTAGTTAGTCTATAAGGCCTTTGCTGCAAACTCATTCCATCTAACGAACAAAACATACTCCCTTGATGATGTCCAAGTAGCACGTTTACAGCAAGTAATGCCTGCTGCGCGCCAATGATCCCAAGTATTGGACTCAATACGCCAAAGTTACCGCAGTTTTCCGTTGGGGCTTGTGAGTCCGCTGGAAAAATACAAGCATAGCAAGGTGACTTGGTTCTAAAATCAAAGCACATTAATTGCCCTTGGGTGGCAATAGCTGCCCCTGCTATCAGTACCTTATTTGTTTGATAACAGTACTTATTGAGCAAATAACGGGTAGTAAAGTTATCACTACAATCTAATATGATATCGGCCTCACCAAGCAACTCAGCTATATTTTCTTGGGTCAAGCGTGCATTAATCGGCGTAAGTGTTATGTCGTTATTGAGACTCGTCAGCACCTTTCCCGCAGCTTTAGCCTTTTGCTGGCCTAAGTGATTCACTTTATACAAAATTTGCCGCTGTAGGTTAGACAACTCAACTTCATCGTGATCAATAAATGTAAGCTTACCAATGCCACTGGCAGCAAGATAAAACAGCGCTGGACTTCCCAGTCCGCCGCACCCAACAACAGCAACATGTGCCTGCTTTAAAGCCAACTGTCCTTGTTCGCCGACCTCTTTTAATAGCAAATGGCGACTGTATCTTAGTCGTTCTTTGTCACTCAGCTCAGTCATGCTGTGTCATCGCCTGTTTTAGTTCAAGTACAGCTTGCTGTGGGTCTTGGGCTTCAGTAATTGCTCTGACCACCGCAATACTAGAGACGCCTGTAGCAGCCACTTCCTGTGCTCGGCTAAGATCAATACCACCAATGGCGACGGTTGGATAGACAGGCTCCATCAAAGGAACAAAATGCGTCAGTTTTTCAAGCCCTTGGATTTGACCTGTCATGTCTTTGGTTGTCGTTGGATAAATTGCACCAAAAGCCAAATAACTGGGACGATAGTTATGCGCTCGGAGCATTTCATAAAAACCATGGGTAGAAATACCTAAGCGCAGCCCCGCTTCTTGAATAGCAGCTAGGTTTGCTTTATCAATATCCTCTTGGCCTAAATGAATGCCATACGCACCGTGTTTAATTGCTAACTGCCAATAGTCATTAATAAACACCTTTGCACCGTACTTTTGTCCAAGTGCTATGGCAGTTTGTATTTCTGCTTCAAGATTGGCTTGCTCTGGGTCTTTAATCCGCAGCTGAACCGTATCGACCCCCATCGCGAGGCACTTTTCCACCCAATCCGCGTTATCTACTACAGCATAAAGCCCAATAGGGTCATCAATGCTGGCAAAACCTGCGGCAAAGTTAAACTCCTCTGGTAAGGTAAACTCTAGTTCGTCTGCAAGCCAAGATCCCGCTTCAACCACTTGAGGGTAATCATTGAGCGTCACAGGGAACCCCGTGTGCGCTACAGGTCCCACCCCTTCCCCATATCGTATTGCCGCTTTTAATCCCGCATTGATATAGGCTTTACCAAGAATAAATGCATCTTTAAACGGGTAGCCCTTAGCGATACAAGATGCCATAACTGACGATAAACTACACCCCGTGCCATGACTATGTGGTGTTTGAATTTTTTCGTTTCCGAGCCAATATTCAGTATCCGCTTCTACGCCATAATCAATGCAGTAACCTTTCGGGTAATCCCAATGTCCCCCTTTAATGATCACCGACTTTGCGCCGAACTCACGCAGTTTGGCAGCCGCCTCTTTTACCGCCTCTGGGCCAATTAAATACACGCCAGTCAGCAGCTGAGTTTCATGCGTATTGGGCGTTATAACATCTACCAGCGGTAACAAGTGGGTTTTTAACGCATCAACCGTATCTTCTTCCGTTAACGCGTCCCCACTGCTCGCAATGGCAACAGGGTCGTAAACCACGATTGGCGGCGTTACCCATGTTGTTTTGTAATGTGTTAAATGCTCAGCAATAAGTTGGATTTGTTGCACATTGGCAAGCATGCCAATTTTTATCACTGTCGCAGGCATATCTTGCGAAAGTGCTGTTAGTTGAGATTCGATAACTGTAGTAGAAACAGGATTTAACGCCTCAACCCCTAAACTATTTTGCGCGGTTAGCGCCGTTATTACAGTACAGCAATGGACATTAAAGCTCTGCGTTGCTTTGAGATCAGCCTGAATGCCTGCACCACCGCCAGAATCAGAGCCTGCTATACTCCAGACAATATGTGACATAAAAAAGCTCCCTATGTAGTTATCCGCAACTCAAGTTAATTTGCATGCCAAAAAGGCATCCCAAGGGTTGGTGTAGAGGGCGATGCCACCTCTTTTTGCTGCATTGCTTTTGCTAAATAAGATAGACGCCCTGCGACTGTGCTGGCTTCAAATGCTTTTGCCATAGTAATAGGACAACCCGCCCCAGCCACCGCCGAATTAAGTAATACCGCATCATAACCCAACTCAAGTGCCTGACAAGCATGAGACGGCAGGCCAAGTCCGGCATCAACAATCAAGGTTTGATGAGGCAAACGTGTGCGGATAGTTTGCAAGTTATATGGGTTTAACAGCCCTTTCCCTGTACCAATTGGTGCGCCCCAAGGCATTAAAACCTCGCAGCCTAGCGCATCCAAGCGCTGACACAACACCAAATCATCAGTGCAATAAGGCAACACTTTAAAACCGTCTTTTAATAAGATTTCGGTGGCTTCGAGTAATGCAATTGGATCTGGTTGCAGGTTATATTCATCGCCAATAAGTTCAAGTTTAATCCAATCGGTGGCAAACACTTCCCGGCACATCTGCGCCAGTGTCACCGCTTCTTTTACACTGTAACAACCTGCGGTGTTCGGCAAGACGCGCAGTCCCATCTCCTTGATTAGCGACCAAAAGTCATCACCAGCCCGCTTAGTTTGCTGGCGTCTCAGCGACACAGTAACAATTTCAGCACCCGAGGTGGCGATAGCCGCCTGCATGACTTCAGGAGAAGGATAAAGCGCTGAGCCAATTAGCATTCGACTCGTAAATTGTTCACCATAAATAGTAAGTGGCGTATCAGCCAAAGACTGCATAAATCACCCTCCTTGAATTGGTGATAAAAGTTCAATCTTATCACCGTCGTTCAGTGTCACGCTTGGCAGCTCTGTGCGAGAAACAAAAGTACCATTGAGTGCCACGGCAAAAGGCGGCCTCGCACCTTTGGCTGTGATAAACTCCTGAATAGTTTGCTCGTGGTCGATATTAATCGTTTCGCCATTAAATTCGACTTTCATAATAACTCCTTAGATAGTGCTTGTTGCACAATAAGTGGTGCCAGCAGATAGCCGTGCCGATAAAGACCATTGATACTGATCACATTGCCTTGTTGGTCAATTTTGGGGTGATTATCTTTAAATGCGGGTCTAAGTCCTGCTAATAAGGACAATACTCGCGCTTCGGCAAATCCACGATGCACTGAATAAGCAGCAGAGAGTAGTTCAAGTGTAGAGCGCACAGTGATCTCTGCGCTGTCTTGCGACTCAATTTCCGTGGCGCCAATCACGAACTGGTGATCCGGCTTGGGTGCAATATAAATAGGATACCTTGGGTGCATCAAACGCACAGGTCGAGTCAAGGTCACTTCAGGGGCATAAATTCTCGCTACTTCTCCACGCACGCCACGAAGCCCTTCATATTTTACTTTTGCACCAAGACCGCGACAATCAATAACCCAATCATACGAGTGACTCAGCTGTGCTTTTTTCGCCTCATCACAATGAACCCCGTAATTAATTTCTACACCTTGCTTCAGTAGTGTTGTAGTACTACTTTGATAAAACGCCTGATTATCCAGTTGGCCTTCGCAAGGTAAATACAAGCCTTGGTGGAACACGCCCCCCAACTCCGGCTCAAGTTCGGCTATTTGAGCACCGTTCACCGTTTCCGCACGATGCTCTTTTAACGGCTTTAAGCGCTGCTGAAAACTCACCAAGTCACCACGATCTTGCGCATGGGCAACAATTAGTGAGCCTTGCTGTTGAAAAAAGACTGGGCTGTCGAGTTTAGCAAGTATTTGCGGCCATAACCTCATCGACTCAAGCCCTTGTAACGCCAAAGCTTCAGTACATATCACAGACTCAGCCAACGGCGCTAACATAGCCGCTGCGACACTCCCTGCTGAAGACTCAGCACCTTGCTCTGCTTGCTCAAATACGCTGATCTGATAGCGCTTTGCAAGCATCAATGCGGCGATACGCCCAGTTAAACCAAAACCCAAGATAGCAACACGTGCTTGAGTAGACATCGCTACACTCCTAAAATGAGCCACCTCACAGACATCAAAGTGGCTACGATGGGATGAGTGATACCAATTTGCTTTATTAAGTGATCTATTTTGAGGCAAGAAAATCTTGTCGATAACACCGCTTCCGCGTCCTGCTCACGCCGAGGTACCTACGTCCTGTAGGCAAGGCAAAAGTTTTGCTATTTAGTTGTTCTAAATAAGAAACTTTTAACGCGGTTAGCGTCAGATTTACTCCCTCAAATTGAGCAAGTATTAAGACAAAGTGGTATCATATCGCTTTGTGATAAAGCTCTGAGCCTGATTGCTTAAATTCTTCAGACTTTGCTTTCATCTCAGCTTCAACATCCACCATTTTAATGCTGATCTCTTCACCTACATTATTCGGATCAATCCCTCGTGCTTCTAGCTCTTTTGCGTAGTCACGTACATCCTGCGTGATCTTCATTGAGCAGAATTTTGGCCCACACATAGAGCAAAAATGCGCAACTTTACCCGACTCTTGCGGCAATGTTTCGTCGTGATATTCACGGGCGCGGTCAGGATCTAGACCAAGATTAAATTGATCATGCCAGCGGAACTCAAAGCGCGCTTTAGACAACGCATTGTCACGAACTTGAGCACCCGGATGGCCTTTTGCCAGATCCGCCGCATGTGCTGCTATCTTGTAGGTGATCAAACCTTCTTTTACATCTTCTTTATTCGGTAAGCCTAAGTGTTCTTTTGGTGTCACATAGCACAGCATCGCACAGCCATACCAAGCAATTTGCGCCGCACCGATCCCTGAAGTGAAGTGATCATAACCAGGAGCAATATCTGTGGTAAGCGGACCAAGGGTATAAAATGGTGCTTCGTCACAGTGTTTGAGCTGCTCTTCCATATTCTCTTTGATCATGTGCATCGGTACATGGCCTGGGCCTTCAATAAATACTTGCACATCATGCTTCCACGCCAGCTTAGTCAATTCACCAAGAGTGCGTAGCTCACTAAATTGTGCTTCGTCATTGGCATCGGCAATAGAGCCTGGGCGCAAGCCATCGCCTAATGAAAAGCAAACATCGTATTGCTTTAAGATCTCGCAGATCTCTTCAAAATGCGTGTAGAGGAAGTTTTCTTTGTGGTGCGCTAGGCACCACTTCGCCATAATTGAACCACCGCGAGACACAATACCGGTGACGCGTTTTGCCGTCATTGGTACATAACGCAGCAGTACGCCAGCATGGATGGTAAAGTAATCTACCCCTTGCTCAGCTTGTTCAATTAGCGTATCGCGGAAGATCTCCCATGTTAGGTCTTCGGCAACGCCATTGACTTTTTCTAGTGCTTGATAGATTGGCACGGTACCAATTGGCACAGGAGAGTTACGTACCACCCACTCACGAGTTTCATGAATGTAGCGCCCTGTCGACAGATCCATTACGGTATCTGCACCCCAGCGAGTCGACCATACCATCTTTTCGACTTCTTCTTCGATAGAAGAGGTCACTGATGAGTTACCGATATTGGCGTTAACTTTTACTAAGAAGTTACGTCCGATGATCATCGGTTCAGTCTCAGGGTGATTGATATTGTTTGGCAGTACGGCGCGGCCACGAGCAATTTCATCACGGACAAATTCAGGCGTAATAAACTCAGGAATACTGGCTCCAAACGATTGCCCTTTGTGCTGCTGTGCTAATAACTCATCTCGTAATTTAGCACGCCCCATATTTTCACGGATCGCCACATATTCCATTTCTGGTGTCACGATACCTTGGCGTGCATAGTGCATTTGTGTGACATTTTTACCCGCCTTGGCACGACGAATTTTAGGTAGGTGTTCAAAGCGAATATGATCAAGCCCTTCATCCGCCATACGCTGCTGGGAAAACTGAGACGTCACCGACTCTAGCATTTCGGTATCGTCACGCTCAACTATCCACTGCGCTCTAAATTTAGGAAGACCAGCACGAACGTCAACCGGTACTTCAGGGTCTGTGTATGGACCTGAAGTATCATAAACACGAATAGGGTCGTTTGATTCAAATACCGGATTGTCTTCGGTGCCACCAACAAACGAATCACTGAGCGTGATTTCACGCATACCAACGCGCACACCGGCTTGGTCGCCGTCGACATAGACTTTATGAGAATTGGGGAAAGGTTGGCCTTTAAGATTATGGATAAATTCTGCCGCAGCTGCTCGTGCTTCACGACGACTTAACTTGCTACTATTGTTTGACATGACGTTCCTCTTACTTTCATCAAAGGTGTCTTGTCAGATCTCCAAAAAAGGAGGAGACGAGGATAGTCCTCGGGTAAGGTGGATAGCAATATACCACTATTGCTACAGACAAACGCAACACGTTTGCTGTCTTGTTCCCTACGCAGGCATTAACCTGATCAGGTCCACGGATCCCGCAAAATGCGATCTCAGCCTGAATGATTAGCAGCTGGCTTGCTGTAAAAATTCGAGGCACTCCGACAAGTAACGAATTAGCGCCAGTCTACTTACTTACATCAACGCTCGCAAGTATTGTCGCCAGCATTCACACTGGTATGTGGGGTTTTGGCTTATTGTTTAACAAAAGTAAATTCAGGTTTTCCCTTTAAGGTCAGTATATTAGCCTCAACCTCAAGCAATACGCCGATTTGTAACTGATTAATCAGCTGTGACTCAACTTTTGCCACATCCTCACCACAGTACTTACGGGTCATCCCTAGATTTTTGACGATTAATTGCCCATCAACAATTTCACCTTCACCAAAAAAGCGATTACACCCAGCAAACCCATTGACTTGCAACGCGTCTATAAAACGAATGTCAATCGCTTGCATACTCTCTGAAGATGCGTCCTGTGATTGTGTAAGTGGCTGGCCATTTATGCTGCGAAGCTGCCAACTAGAATACTTAAGCGCTTGCGTGTCTACCTTCCCTGTTGAGACACATCCACTAAGCGCAATAACTGCGCAAATTATGCTGATGAATTTCATGGTAAACCATCTATTTTATGCCCAATACTTATTATAACGTTTCATTGGGCAATAATTGCAGTAAAATTCTGTAAAAATGACTTTTTCGGCATTTATTTAATCAAATAAGTGTGTGATAGCATCCGGTAAAAAAGGTCTGCCACGTTCGTTAACTGAAGTGCCAGTGATTAGCGCATCTAACATCAACTTATTATCATGGGTTCTGATTATTTTTTGCTTAAATGCAAACTTCACCCTACTTTCTCGCTCAAGGGTGACTTCAACATAAAAGTCATCACCTGGGCGCAATGAATCTTTGTAATTCATTTCACTGCGGATCACCACCAAGTTCACTTTCTGCTCAGCAAGTGCTGCAAAGTCAACGTTATGAGCCAACAAAAACTCATGCCTTGCATGTTCTAAATAATTAAAATACACACTATTATTTACGATACCTTGTAAATCACATTCATAGTCACGCACTTTAAAATCAAGCTTAAAACTCATATCAATACCTATTGCATTAAAATTAATGGGCTAAGATATAACATAATTTCACTGTTAACTGGTCTGGCTTTTGCTAAACTGTGCCCAATTAAAAATGGGACAAAGATTAAGCATGAAGTTAAAACTCTCTACGATCACGTTGGCACTATTGCCACTTTTCTCTCATCATGTACTTGCCGATGATGACTTGGAAACCATCGTTGTTACTGGTGACTTTCAAAATGAAACCATCCAAACACTCAGTGCTAGCGCTTCGGTTGTTGATGAACTAACCATCACCAAGCGTGGGGCCCAATACTTAGATGAGATCCTTGGTGCAACTGCCAATGTTAACTTTACCGCAGGCGCGTCTCGTGGCCGCTTTATGCAAATTCGTGGCGTAGGTTTGCGTTCACAATTTGTTGATCCTATTTATCCTAGCGTCGGTTTATTAATTGACGGCATTAACTACTCGGGATTAGGTGGCAGCGCGCTACTCTTTGATACCGAGTCAGTCGTGGTGTATCGCGGTCCTCAAGGTACCAAGTTTGGCTCTGATGCCTTAGCAGGTATTGTTGAAGTAAATACTCAAATGGCAACAACTGCACCGTCGCTAAAATTAAAACTTGGCGCAGGCAACTATGGCAGTTATGAAGCTGGTATTGCCGCAGGCGCTGGGCTCAGCGATAACACAGCTGCACGAGTGAGCTTATATCAACGAGAATCCGACGGCTATGTTGATAATCTTTATCTCAATAAGCCCACGCAAACGCAAGATGAGCAAGCCGCTAGACTAAAACTTAACTCTCAGGTCAGCGACAATCTTGCCCTAGAGTTTACTTTCCATCATATCGATACTGACAACGGTTATGATGGCTTTACCTTAGATAATTCACGCAACAGTGTCGCTGATGAACCTGGGCAAGATAACCTAGAGTCTGACGCTTTTGCTTTTCGTGGCAAATATACACGCTCAGACTTGTTTGATGTTGAGTTTAAAGTATCAGGATTAGACGCTGATGCCCTCTATAGTTTTGATGAAGACTGGGTGTGTAACGATCCAAGTAAACCTGAACTCTGCGGCGCGGGATTACACCCTGAAGGATATAGCTCAACCGATGTTTATGCCCGTAATTATGAAAAGGGCGATATTGAGTTTTTAATCAAAGATAAGCAGAGCGACTGGGTAGTTGGCATGTATGCCAAGCGTAACGACGTTGACCTAACCCGCCACTATACTTGGCTTACTACACCATTTACTTCTGCCTATTCAATCGAAAGCAAAGCCATATTTGGCCAATACGTGCATCACCTATCAGATAAAACTCGCTTGATTGGCGGCCTACGCGCAGAACAATATGACGCYGATTACTTAGACAGCAATGGCTTTACCATCGCAACCGATGACTTAATGTGGGGCGGTAAAGTCGCACTTGAATACCAAGCTGTCCCTCGTACTATGATCTACACCAGCTTATCTCGTGGTTACAAGGTTGGTGGCGTAAATGGTGAAGCATTAGCAAAGGCCAAAGACGAAGGGTTAAACATTCCCACAGAGCACCATTATTTTGACCCAGAGTATGTCTGGAATGCCGAGTTCGGCGTGAAAGGGCAATCTGAAGATAAGCGTCACCTTGTACGTGTTACTGCATTTTATATGCAGCGTGATGACATTCAACTAAAGCAGTGGCAAGTATCTAACCAGCAATTTGCAGGCTATATCGATAACGCCAGTGAAGGCAGCAACTATGGACTAGAGCTAGAAGGCACCTTTAGTTACAACGAGCGCCTTGGCTTTACCTATAGCGCAGGCTATTTGGAAACAGAAATAGAAGATTTTGTTGCAGCAAGTGGCATTAGCTTAGACGGCCGCGATCAAGCACAAGCACCAAACTATCAATACTCATTTGCTGTTAATTACGAGCTAATGAATAACCTAGTAGTAGCGCTTGGCGTTGAAGGTAAAGACAACTATTACCTCTCGGATAGTCATAACGAGCAAGCCGGTAATCATAACCTGATCAATGCCAGCTTAAGCTATTACGGTGATAACTGGTCACTCACAGCTTGGGGCAGAAACCTAGCGGATGAAGATATTGTGGTACGCGGCTTTAGATTTGGTAACAACCCATTAGACGGTTGGCAGCCACATACCTACGTGCAGTACGGTGAACCACGCGTATACGGATTAAGTTTTACCTACGAACTGTAATCAACTTACGTTTATACTTATTAAAAAAGGGGAAGTATATTCTATACGCTTCCCCTTTTTTATATTCTATTTATCTTCAAATAACTATGAAAAACAAACAGGCCAATTATCTTAATTAATTGCTATACCTACCAGCATGACTATACGATAACGTCGCACCGTGCATTACAGTATTGTCACAGCAGTTAATACTAAATAATAAAAAGGGGGAGGCGTAAAATTAGAGTAAAACGCTCCCCCTCACCGCAAAACCTAAACGCGCTAGGCTATTCCATACTAGGTGCGCTGGAATATACTAGCTCAACCAAGTTATTCATGGTTTTTGACTTCTGCATATACGCTTTTTCCATGTGAGCAAGCTCTTGTAATTCAAACAAGGTTGACTCCACCAGCGATAACCACTTGGTGGTGGTATCTGGTACGTTATCGCACTGTTTTGATGCTTTTTTTAGTGCGTCGTAATAAATTGTTAAGTCATGATATTGGCGTAGATAATCCATATTGCTCTCCAACATGTTCACTTTATTTCACACTAAAGTAACAAAAGCTTTGAGCAAAAATCTGCGCGAAGCAAAATTTTTTAAATTTACTGTTAAATTTATCAGTAAACACACAAGCTAAATAACAACATAGCGGTGCTGAATTAAAATAACTTTGGTGTGCTTCGCACAAAAAATTATGCGAAGCAAATAACAGTGAAACAAAATATACATTTTTGGTCTGACAAAGCTTGAAAAATAAATTTTCTAAGATAAACTCGCGTTTACTGTTTAGATACAAAAATGCAACCTGGTTAAGCTAATAAATATAACCAATCAGCGCAAAAGCACGTTGCGCTATTTGTAACGCACAAGCGGCAAACAAAAAGGATTGAGTTGGTGGGTAAATTTGACAAGCGCTTTACCGCAGATGACTTGCGCCGTATGCGCAAAGTGGCCGGTAAAACAACACTCGAAATGGCTAAATTAGTCGGTGTAGAGCGCGGCACTTATGAAAACTATGAAAAGGGAGTCAGTAAATTCCCTTACGAGTATTTTGAAGTGTGGTGTGACGCTTGTGGGATTAACCTAAACCCATTAAGGGAGCAAATTTTAGCGCTTAGAGATAAAATTGACGACGCTAAACTTTGGCGTAAATCCCCAACCCCACGTGACAAACCAACTAAAGAAGGTAGCCGCAAATGAATGCCCAAACCTTTTATCCGTGCCATCACACATATCAAACAATCACGTTACGTATCACGCATATTGACTACACGATGTTTTCAACTTGTTTATTAAGGAGTAAAGTGGAGTGGAATTCAAACACCGCAAAACTTAACTTAGAAAGGACATCATTATGCGCTTTTTAATAAAAAATATCGCTAACCGACTCGTAACTTTAACRGCACTTTCCCAAAAACAAGCTAACAGGGCATCCATTGGAACGCTTGGGCCAAAAGTAAAAGACCCAAGATCCGAAACCTACTCCACCGCATCAAACAAACCATCATCACTTAGCGCTAATTCAGTTAATCAGGTGATTGGTGGAAGCCATGCAGATAAAAGTGGCGATCCGAGAGTAAAAAACAAGACAGTTCTGTCAGATAAAAAATCACCGCTGGCAGCCAGTTCTTTTAATAAAGTGGTTGGAGGAAGTACCGGTGGTCAAGCTGAAGACCCAAAAGTAAAGAAAGGTGGCTAAGTTATGAAACCACAACAAAATAGAGAGGAATAAATGAAGCGTTCTTGGTTTGTGTTGCTATTCTGTGCAGTCTTAGCCCTTATTTTTACCGGTTTGCACTATCAGTCTATAAATGCCCTGCATTTGTTATTTATGGGTTGTATAGCTATGACTAGCTTCTTTTTAAGAGGCCAAGAAAATATTAAGCATATTGTGCTGATACTATTGGTGTTGAGCTTTATTGAATATGGTTTTTTTAGTTACTTTATGAATCTTAACAAAGCAGGACTACCCGCCTATCAGACAAATGCTTTCATATATAGCTTACACCTAATATGTGATTTTATTGCACTAATGATTCTGAAATACAGAGTTCGACTTTCCTTGCGATATGTGCGCTTTACTAATCCTGATAATTGGCGCGCAGTCTATATGACATACGCCGACCCGATACTATACGGAATTTACTTTGCATTTGTAATAGTGGATTTAGCAGCCTTCGGTGAAAATATTATTCGTAATTTAGAGTACATCGGCGTAAATAAAAGCTTCGCTACACAATTTTGGAGTTGGAGTTTCATCTACAAGAACTACGATATTCTAAAGTCGATTTTACTCTCCTGTGTGATCACCACCCTACTGGCCACTATCTTTGTTGAACGTCAGCGTCCTGATACGCCTGATGAGGAATTAGAAAGCGAATCTTAGTGATTTTATAATTGTCACCTTATAAGCGGGCACAGTCGTGCTCTATGCGCTTATATGATGACTTAACAAGGAATTTCAGACATTAAAAAAGGCGCCTTGGCGCCTTTTACTGTTACTTATCCTGATACTACGGATTATTCCGTCTCAGGTAAATTACGACCGTAGAACACTTCCTGAATTTCACGATTTAGCTTTTGGCGAATTTCTTCTTCTTCGTCTTGGTCTAAATCATCGGTGCTTAATCCAAACAGATACGCATTTAAATCTGTTTCCTTAAGCATCATCTTAGTGTGGAATAAGTTCTCTTGATACACGTTTACATCTACCATGTGGTAGGCATCTTTAGTGTCTTCCGTCATGTAATTCTGGATAGAGTGAATAGCGTGGTCAATATAGTGCTTCACGCCATTTACGTCACGAGTAAAACCACGTACGCGGTAATCGATTGTTACTACGTCTGACTCTAGCGAGTGAATCAAGAAGTTCAGTGCTTTAAGTGGTGAAATAATACCGCACGTTGATACTTCAATATCTGCTCGGAACGTACAAATGCCATCATGAGGGTGTGCTTCAGGATAAGTATGCACACAAATGTGGCTCTTATCTAAGTGTGCAACCACCGAATCAGGTAATGGACCTGGTGCTTCGTTGCTATCAAAAGTCTGTTGTTCAACAGGCTCTTCTGATACTAGGATCGTCACACTTGCCCCTTGTGGCTCATAATCTTGACGTGCAATATTTAATACGTTTGCACCAATAATATCTGTCACGTCTTTGAGAATATCCGTCAAACGATCAGCACTGTATTGCTCATCAATATATTCTAGATACTCTTTACGTTGCTGCTCGGTCTTGGCGTAGCAAATATCGTAAATGCTAAAGCTTAAACTCTTAGTTAAGTTGTTAAAGCCATGGAGTTTAATTTTATCAAAGGGCTTGTTCACGATAGACCCACCTTAATACAAAAAATCTGCGTTGCAGAAACAAAAGTTCGCGGATTTTATACGAAAATAACGCCATGAAAAAGCGTTATTTCGCGTCAATTTCAATCACTTCATGGCTATGCGTAATTTCTACTGCTTTTTCAAGCATTAAAGCCACGGAGCAGTACTTTTCAGCTGACAAACTAATGGCTCTTGCTAGGTGTTTTTCAGAGACATTTCGTCCCGTTACCACAAAGTGTAAATTAATTTTTGTAAAAACCCGTGGCGCACTTGGAGCGCGCTCTGCGGTAAGCTTTACCTCGACGTCAGTAACATCCTGACGCGCTTTTTGTAAAATACTGACCACATCAACCGACGAGCAGCAGCCAGCTGACATCAACACCATTTCCATTGGGCTTGGTGCGGCACTGTCGGCGCCGGTATCAAATACCACGTTGTGCCCTGACGCTGAGCGCCCAATGAAGGTATCGCCTTCAACCCATTTAACGCAAGCTAACATAGTTATCCTTTATAAAAGCAATAACACCGCCACGAGGCGGTGTATTTTATATTCCACTTTGCACTTTACAGTGTAGTGTGGCTCTATTAACGATAATTGTGCCAACCTATACCGCTGAGTCAAACAGGTTTTTCACCAAGCCGGCAAATTCCTCAATAAACTCTTTTTGCTCTACGGTGACACGTCTATCAACAACGCTCGACAGTACCTCTTGCAAGTCATACACAATGCCATCTACCTCGCGCACAATCATGCTACGCTGCTCTGTAGAAAGCTCACTGTGTTGCTCGCAAATACGGATAACGTTTTCAGCAATCACATCTTCGATCAATTCCAAGACTGTTGGAGCACCAGGCTCTACCGTCCCGGACTTCTCAAACAAGGCTAAATTTTGCGTCAAATACATGACTAAATCATCATATCCTTGTTTATCTAAAACCATACTTTGCTCACCTGAACCTATCAAAGACATCTCCTATTGATTTAAGCAGAAAGTTTTTTCGATTGCTACTTTTGTAGACAACTAGACACAAAAAAGCAGCCGAAGCTGCTTTTTTATCAATAAAATTGATAGTGCTATTTTAATCTAAAGATAAACCTGGGCTCAAGCTCGCAGGTAATGTTACCTTCTCTAATTCTACTGAAGCAACTGGGTATGCACAGTAATCTGCTGCATAATAAGCACTTGCACGGTGGTTACCTGAAGCACCAATACCACCAAATGGCGCAGCGCTTGACGCACCTGTGATTGGACGGTTCCAGTTAACAATACCAGCGCGAATACGGCGTAAGAAGCGGTCGTAATCCGCTTCGTTGTCACCGAGTAGACCCGCTGAAAGACCAAAGCTTGTTTCATTTGCTTTTTCAATTGCCGCGTCAAAGTCTGTGTAGCGGAATACTTTTAATAACGGGCCAAAGTGTTCTTCATCAGGGAAGTCTGCAATGTTAGTACATTCGATGATACCTGGCGTCACAAAGCCTGTGCCTTCTGTGTGCGTAAGCTCTATAAGCGACTCACCACCTAACTCAACAAGCTGTTGCTGTGCTTTTACCATACCGGCTGCAGCTGCATTTGAGATCATTGAACCCATAAATGGTTGTTCTGCATCATCAAAGTTGCCAACCTTAATCGCTTTAGTCGCTTTGATCAGTTGCTCAAGGATGATGTCACCTTGCTCACCTGCCGGAAGGAATAGCTTACGAGCACAAGTACAACGTTGACCACTTGAGATAAACGCAGATTGAATAATGTCATGCACTGCCGCTTTGGTATCCGCTACGTCTTTTACGATGAGTGGGTTATTGCCACCCATTTCAAGCGCTAAGATCTTACCTGGTTGGCCTGCATATTGCTCATGTAATAAATGACCAGTACGAGAAGAACCAGTAAAGAATAAGCCGTCGATACCAGCATGTGACGCAAGTGCCTTACCAGTTTCAACTTCACCTTGAACTAAGTTAATCACGCCCGCAGGAAGACCCGCTTGTTGCCAGTACTTAAGTGTTAACTCAGCAACGTATGGTGTGAGTTCAGACGGCTTGAAAATAACCGTGTTACCAGCCAGTAGCGCAGGTACAATGTGACCATTAGGTAGATGGCCTGGGAAGTTATATGGGCCAAACACCGCAACCACGCCGTGCGCTTTATGACGAATAACTGCACGACCAACAGGCATTGGATTTTCAACCACGCCAGTACGCTCTTGATAAGCTTTCTCAGAAATTGTGATTTTACCTACCATAGCGCCCGCTTCGGTGCGAGTTTCCCAAAGTGGTTTGCCTGTTTCTTTAGCAATTGCGATGGCCAACTCTTCGCTATTTTCTTTTAGTACTTCAGCAAAACGCTTAACAATTTCTAAGCGCGCTGCAAAGCTCATGTCGCTCCATGAATAGAAAGCTTCACGTGCTGCTTTTACTGCGCTATCAACTTGCGCTGCTGTTGCTGCGTTTGCTGTCCAAATTACGTCGTTGTTTGCTGGGTTTACAGAGCTAAAGCTTTCGCCTTGTCCTGCAATCCACTCACCGTTAATTAGTTGTGCTGCATGTGTTGTCATAATCTGTTCCCAATCTTAAATCTTCACTAGGCTTACTTGATCGCCTTCTTCTACTTTTAGCGCCGCAGCAACATGTGGAGCAAGCGTTATCTCATTGTCATCAGACAAAGTTAACTCTATGACCGCTGCGCGATAGTCCACAAGTTTATCATTTGCGACCATAACAGGGAATCCACCTTGACTATCGCCTATTTTCACTGTGCGCTTTTCGCTATTGCGTACCGTGCGAATATTGCTCACTTTGGCTTCAACAGTAGGGCCTGCGTCAAAAATATCAACGTAACCGTTAAAGGTGAAGCCTTCACTCTTTAATAGCTCAATCGCAGGGCGTGTATTGTCATGTACCTCACCAATCACCGCTTGTGCTTCTTCACTGAGCAGATTGACGTAGATTGGGTATTTTGGCATTAGCTCTGCAATAAAGACCTTTTGGCCAATACCCGTGAGGTAATCAGCAGTTGGGAAGTCCATAGAGAAGAAATGCTCTTCAAGCCACTGCCAAAATGGACTTTCACCTTGTTCATTCGACACGCCGCGCATTTCTGCAATCACGGTTTCGGCAAAGCGCGCACGATGTTGATTAATAAACATAAAGCGAGAGCGAGATAAGAGTTTGCCGTTGCTTCCCTTACGATAACCATCCTTTAAGAACAGCGTGCATAGTTCCGTTGCGCCAGTGTAATCATTACATAGCGTTAAAATATCCACTGCTTTGTAAACATTGAGCGTGCGAGAAGAGTGGATCACTTTGCTCAGATGGTAATGATAAAACGCATCATCCAAACCAACCGCAGCTTCGATACCACTGGTACCAACCACCTCGCCAGTTTCTGTATCTTCTAATACAAATAAATACCCTTCATCAAAAGGCTTGTCTGCTTGCTTACCAAATGAAGCAACTGAACGTGCAATCTTCTTCTGTAATAGCTCTTCGTTAACAGGCAAAGAGGTAAAACCGTGGCCTGATTCATGAGCAATGTTTAAAAGCGCTGGATAATCGCTTTCTTGGATTGGGCGAAGGATCATCATGAGCCCGCTTACTCCTCAAAAATGTGGATAACAACAAGGCCACCAAAAGGTGACCTTGCAATCAGTATTAGGCGTTGTTAGCAACTACCGCAGCAACCGCTTTTTCAAAGCGTGCCATTCCTTCGCGAATGTCAGCATCAGGAATAACTAAAGATGGAGTAAAACGTACCACGTTTGCACCAGCCACAAGTGACATCACACCTTGTTTGATACCTTCAACCAAGAACTCTTTTGCTTTGCCTTGATACTTTTCAGTAACTACGCCACCAAGCAATAGACCTTTACCACGTACTTCACTAAATACGTTGTACTTTTCGTTGATGTCATTAAGTAATTCACGGAAAAGCTGTTCTTTTGCTTTTACACCGTCAAGCACTTCTGTTGTGTTAACGGTATCAAATGCAGCTTCAGCAACCGCACAAGCTAATGGGTTACCACCGTATGTTGAACCGTGAGTACCTACTTTTAGGTGTGCAGCAATTTCAGTGGTCGTGATCATTGCCCCGATAGGGAAGCCACCACCTAGTGCTTTAGCTGTGGTTAGAATGTCTGGCGTTACTCCTAAACCTTGGTATGCGTAAAGTTCACCTGTACGACCAACACCAGTTTGTACTTCGTCAAAAATAAGTAGCGCGTTGTGTTTATCACATAGTTCACGCACACCTTTAACAAACTCAGCGGTTGGTGAAATAATGCCACCTTCACCTTGTAGCGGTTCCATCATCACTGCACAAGTATTGTCAGAGATAAGCGCTTCAAACGCTGCTAAGTCGTTGTAGTTTGTGTGAACTACATCGCCAGGCTTTGGACCAAAACCATCCGAATACGCAGCTTGACCACCCACAGTAACCGTAAAGAATGTACGGCCGTGGAAACCTTGATTAAATGAAATGATTTGCGATTTTTCAGCACCGAACTTGTCAAGTGCCCAACGGCGCGCAAGTTTTAGTGCCGCTTCGTTCGCTTCTGCGCCAGAGTTGGCGAAGTAGACCTTTTCTGCAAATGTTGCATCGGTAAGCTTTTTTGCAAGACGTAGTGCAGGCTCATTAGTCATTACATTAGACAAATGCCAGATTTTTTCGCCTTGCTCTTTTAATGCGCCCACCAAAGCTGGGTGACAATGACCTAAACAGTTAACTGCGATACCACCAGCAAAGTCGATGTATTCACGACCTTCCTGATCCCACACGCGAGAGCCCTCGCCTTTTACTGGGATCACAGCAGAAGGTGCGTAGTTAGGTACCATTACGTCGTCAAACAATTCACGATTGATAGTCATTTTATTTCCTCATATTTGGTGAGTGAAAGTGCAAACAAGGAGTCATTCCGTTTGAAGGTTGGCGTATTGCCACCGCTTGATAGGATATTTATTCACACCAATTAGGTGCTATGTATTTTGACCCGCCCCTTGATGGCACAAAATYCATACGCTCATTATTTCAGAAAAAGCGCCATTTGTCTCACTTATAGCATGTTCCCAGCCCTTTGCATTCAAGGGTTTAACATATATTCTCAACTCAAGTGAATAACTATTTAGGGCTGATATTCAGGGCAAAGCAAGCGTGATGCAGCCTTGCACTGATCATTAAAGGTTAGGTTCTGAATGAATAGTCGCAAAAAAAATTCCGTTTTTTTTTACAAAATCGTCAACTGAAGGTTATGGAATGCACATTTTGCCAATTGCTGACGCATTTCTTCAGTGAGTTCTAGGTGACTGAGTAAACTCTCAGCTTCGTCATCTTCTATCAACTGACTGTCTTTTAAAACAAGCATTTGAGCATAGCCATAGGCTTTTTGCATCACTTGTGTCAGTGGTAACGGATCCGCTATTTTTTTATGCGATTTTGGTAAATAAGTTTGCGAATACTCTTCCATTACCGCATTGAAGGGAAGGTAACGCAGCTCCATTTTCTCTATTAGTTTTCGAGATATATCTGCGGAGTGTTCTAACAGCAAGTTACGCAAAAATAGGGGATCTGGAGATAGCTCCATTAGCGCGGTATGTAGATCTTTTTGCTTTTTATCACGGGCGATCTGTACTTTGGCTTGCCATACTCTTTCAAAAGTACGTAAATACAGTCTGACTAACGCAATTTTGCCCAGCTCAAGCAACATTCCCAAGGTGAAAGCATGTTGTTCTTTAACACCAAAAAATGGGGCAAGCTCCTTTGCTGCAATTGCAGTGCTCATACTTAGCTCCCGCATTTTGCGCTTCATTAAACCAAACGGCTCTGTTGCATGGGGCATCCAATGCCTCACCGCCATCGTCGGGATCACCATTTGCAGGTTTTCTAAGCCCAAATACCTCAGTGCCAACGCAGGGGTATCGACTTTAATCGATGTGCCTTTGCTATTTTTCTTGCGATACTGCGGCAAATTCACCAAAGATACAAGCTCTCGCCCTAACCAACTGAGGTCATTTACGAGTGGTTCTAACCGTCCTACTGACGCTGAGCGCACGGCCAAAATATCAAAAATGGCAGGAACCGAATCTTGAATGCCAACCACTTCATGGTAAATGGTATCAAGATCATGTAATTGTTTTGCAATTGCCTCTTCAATAACTGAATGTAAGTGCTTACTTGCTTTAGCTATGTATTTATGATGAGTCGTACTGCTTTCCTGTCGTTTTGCAGCCGCAGCAATCTCCACCTCAAGCATGGTACGCTGGGCAATATTTTCTCCATAACTAATATCAAAAGTATGGATATAGCCGATTTGCTTTTGGGCAAAGTTAAGGCTGATAAGAAGGTCATGGGCGCGCTCAGAAAGCGCTTGTGCCATTCTAATTTGCTTATTTTCTTGCGTCATGCATGCTACTTATCTAAAGGAAACAATGAGTTTAGCACTCAACAGATAGTCGTATTGTTCGATATTATACCACTAAAGGCAATATTAAAGTTTTATTGTGCGTATCTTAAAGCACTGACAGAAACATCATCTCCAAGCTTATACCAATTTTCTTAATTAAGTGGTCTATTTTGAGGCGAGAAAATCTTGTCGATAACAAGGCAAAAATTTTGCTATTTAGTTGTTCTAAATAAGAAATTTTTAACGCTGTTAGCGTCAGATTTACTCCTTCAAATTGAGCAAGTATTAAGTCAAATTGGTATTATACCCACACGACCTCAAGCGTGCAGATTGTTTGCACAATTACAAAACAGAGCTGGTTTTGTTTAAACTTTAGAAGCGTTTTAGGAAGTTATCAAGTAATGCTAACCCATGCTCGGTCAAGATTGCTTCAGGATGAAATTGTATTCCCTCAAGCGCCCTATCTGGTGCGACAACTCCCATAATTTCATCAAACTTACCTTCTGAGGACTGTGTCCATGCGCTCACCTCAAGCGTTGCTGGCAAGGCGTTTTTTTCTACAATAAGTGAATGGTATCGGCAGACTTCATAAGGCGAAGGAAGCCCGTTAAATGCCCCTTTATTATTGTGATATACAAGAGAAGTTTTACCGTGCATGACTTGTCTGGCACGGCGCACCTTACCTCCTAGCGCTTGCGCAATTGTCTGATGACCTAAACAGATCCCCAGAATAGGCAAACTGCCCTGAAGCTGTTCCACTACTTGCAGTGATATACCTGCTTCATTCGGCGTACAAGGTCCTGGAGACAACACTAGATACTTTGGTCGAAGCTGCTTAATTTGAGCGATGCTAAGTTCATCATTACGCTTAACCAATACTTCAATATTCAAACGTTGAAAGTACTGTACTAAGTTGTACGTAAAAGAATCGTAGTTATCGATCATTAACAGCATATAAGCTTTACTCCACACCATAGCTTATGCCAATTTGCCTCATTAACTGCTCTATTTTGAGGTAAGACAATTTTATCGATAACACAGCAAAAGTTTGACTATTTGGTTATGCCAAATAAGCAACTTTTTACATCATTAGCGACTATTTTACGCCCTCAAGTTGAGCAAGCATTAGACAAAATGGGTTAGCGTTCATTATACGAATATCAGGCTCTTAAATTTGAGCATCGACTTTGTACATCGAGATAATGAGTAAAACTCACTCAGTACGATGATGGGCAAATCACGACGGCCAAATTACAAACGGCAGGAGTGTAGCACGGACTGCAAAGATACAGCAGCCTTAAAACGAATTTGGTAAAAGTGATAGCGCGTATTTAAGCCAAAGAGCAGCGGTTATAAAGAAGTGCAGAGGCGGCGTAACGGTCTGCCACCTCAGAAAGTGATTTATACCAATTGTCTTAAGTAAGTGGTCTATTTTGAGGCGAGAAAATCTTTTCGAGCACGCAGTTAGCGTCAGATTTACTCCTTCAAATTGAGCAAGTATTAAGGCTGATTGGTCTTTTATTACGTTAAGCCGTACTTTCGTCTTTTTACGTAAAAATTATTTCTACTTAGCTGTAAACCTTGATAAACGTCAGAAACGCTGGGATTGAGACCCATTGCTTCTTCGATAATGAAGCATTCAACTTCTTCTATTGCTTCGGAAAAGGAGATATCTAGGCTAATAGCACGCTCTAATACCGACATGACTTTGCCATACCCACCTTTGTCACTTTTAGACACTGCTGATGGTTTTAGCATGTTGTTATATTGTGGAAAATAAGCAATATTCACTTTACCATCACACATCGCAATCCAGGCGTTCAAAACCCCAAAAAGCTGTCTAATGTTGCCTTGCCAATAATACTTCTTACATAAGCTGACTAACTCAGTATATTGTGCAGGACTGAGCATAATGTCCTTATTTTTAAGGAAAACATCAATCAGTTTAGGAATATCGTCTTTGCGTTCACGCAGTGGCTTCATGGTTAACTCGATGCCCAGTAACCGAAACCTTAAATCCATTAAAAAAGTGCCCTTTTCAACTTCTTCATCCAAGTCTTTAGTCGTCGCAGCGATAACTTGGAATTTAGAGTAGAGCGTTTTGGTATCTCCTAGACGGCTATAAGAACCATCATTGAGTACCCGCAGTAATTTTTGCTGGGTCTCGATAGACAAGGTGTGGATCTCGTCTAAAAATAAAATCCCACCGTTTGCTTCTGCGATAAAGCCATCAGTGCTCTTTTCAGCCCCTGAGAAGGCACCTTTCACATGACCAAATAAAAGCGATAACGATAATTCGTTATTAAAGTTTGCACAGTTAACAGAAACGAAAGGAACCTCTTCCCCTTGCAGATAAATACGTTTGCGATGAACTAATTTAGCAAACTCTTCTTTACCTGTTCCCGTTTCACCTTGAATAATACTCGCAAGCTCTTCATTTTTAGCTAAGATGCAGGCTTTGAAGTCTTCATCTCTATCAATAATTAGATTTTCAGCTCCGACCCCGTTTAGTACTTTATTATACTTATCCATACTTCCCCTCTTTATGAACATCCGACGCAACTTACTACAGGAAAACGCTCATTAATCATTTACTGCAATGGTATTGCCCACCCAGTGCACCATGGCTCCAACTTTCTTTGTGTGACGAGAAAGGTAAAAAAGTAATAACAAAAACATCTCCTTACTTTGTTATTTCGTTTTTTGCCTTATAAAGAACTGTTGGTATTAGTTATTACACGGGGTTTTACGCTGCTATTTACCACCTACTGAGTGTTTTAAAATACTCAATAAAATAGAGAAAACCATAAGATAAAATAGCGAAATGCAACCTTGTTGTAACATTATGAACATTCCTTAAAACACATTATTAACTAGTTTAACAATGATTAAAATACAAAATACGTCAAACTATGATTGCATCAGATGCAACCTTAATTGCACGCTAAAAAAAGTCATGAGAATGTGAAGAGAAAAATAAAAAACCAATAATAATCAACAACCTACAAAACAACGTGCAACGTTATATATGTACTTGAGTGAGTGAGAAGTTGAAAAAACTGCAAGTAAACTGTAATAAATAGTCAAAAAACGAAAGGATGAGTAGCTCAGAGTGCAAGCAGCCTTGACTCTGAGCCTAACTAACCAGAACTTGGAATGATTAAGCAACTTGTTCTTGCTGCTTTTTTCTATAGCTAAAGTCAGTGTTATTTGGAAAGTGTTTAGTCAAACCAAAGTCGGTGATTGCAAGAATAGTCAGTTTACCCTCTCCGGTGTTTTCACTATAGTGATCAACCCAGCGTGGTACGTAAACAAGTTGACCTGCTGACACTTCAATATGCTCATCAGCAATATGCACTCGACCCTCGCCTGATACAACATAGAACATTGATTCGTGAGCATGCTTATGACACTCGTTGCGACAGCCTTCAGGGATCTCAAGTAACCTTGGGTCCATCACTTCACAACCAATATTAAAACGGCTTACTTCAAAGTTAATGCCATCATCTTGTTGTTGGTTGCTATATAACTTCACACCGCTATTTTGCGTTAATGAGCTACTAAACGAAGGCACATCTTCAACTTTATAGTACGGTTGCTTACCACAAATAGCCGATACTAGCGGTTCAATCTTCGCTGTCGTAATATCTTGGTAGATTGCGCGGAAATACTCGTCACGTAAATCGAGCGCTTTGTTGATCGCTGCCTCAATCTCTTGTGCATGTGAAGACACATCATCATTGCACTGTGATAGTGCGATATTTTCGATAACTTCTGCGTGCTCATCATCACACTCCATGTGTAGACTTAGATAACGTAGCGCTTCTTCTTCTACACCTAAACCTTTTAGGCCTTCGAACCAATATTCATAAATATTGGCAACAACCCCTTCAGTACCCCAACCAAGGAATGCCGCAGCACCGATGCTATTCGTGTTTTTAAGAAAACGTAGGCACTCGTCAAAATACGTCACGGTGTAGGTTTTAAAATCGGTTCCGTCTGGATTTGCAATATCAAAAACATCATTCATCATTTTACGTAGTAAATTTGAATGGCGCTCTTCCATATTTTCTTCGCCAGCTTCTTCCCATAAGTTATGAGAAAGCTCAGCTCTGAACTTATCATCATCACACTGCATCATTAGGGCTGACAATAGTCGTGTAAACCCTCTTGAATAGTAAAAGTGTTGAGCAATTAAGTAGCCATAGTCTTTAAGACTTAATTCGTTCTTAGAACATGCCACTAGAAGTGGGTTTTGCCACAGTGGATGTTTTGAGACTAGTTCTTCAAAACGCTCACCAACTCGAGCTTTTGATACGCTAGTTACTGTTCCTTGCATGATATACTCCAAGTTTTATTATTTAATATTAATGATTGAAAAGTAAATTGTTCAGCTCAGTCTCTACCTCAGGCTCATGACGGTAACCGGATACCAATAAAGCCACTTCTGAATCTGTAACGGGTTTATCTTCTACTAGTTTGAACATTGCGACAGCCAATGTGCACAACGTATTGAAGTTCTGTTTGACCTGCGCCACTAACGCTTCGTCTGAATAATCTTGCACTAACGCTCTTTGTGCTCGTTGGCCAAAATTATCTAGCTGGTCGACAATAATGTCCTTGCGCAGCTCGCGGTCAGGAATTGAGGTACTCCAGCGACGGAATACTTGCTGCATTGTGGTATGCAGCTTGCTCATTAGCATCAGTTCATCTGATACTTCCATGGCAATTTTTGCATCTGTAAATCGGTCATTACAAAACATCAAGCCTGCGCCTGACCACGCTAATGTGCCATCCCACAGCAGCTTACAGCTGGTTGCCAAATTATGTGCAAAGATGCCGTATTGATTCTCTACTGTGCTGATTAATGAGTCGTAGCCAGCAAAGTACATCTGCTCGGAAGCCATACATGGCGCTTTAAGATCGTTTCCAGCAAGATCTTCACCAACCAATTTACAAATCAGTGTGTTTGCAATGGCAATAAAGTCAGTGCCTGGTGAATAGAATGGATCTGTGAACGAACCACAAATACCGGTCAACGCCCAGCGATTTGGACTAAACAATGATTCACAACGATAAGTAAAGTTGCCCATCGCTTTGTAATCCATAACCTCAAACTGTTTAGCTTGTAATAGCGCTGCCAGTTGTGGCTCGTGCTGACTTAACCAAGCGTGCGTAGACTCTAATGTCTTAAGCTGTTCAACATCGTGGTACTCAGGGTCAACCACTACACCAATACTGGTGTTATCTCCTGATAGTGGAATGATCCACACCCAGTAACCTTTGCCAATCAGGTGGTTAGTACATAATTGACGAGCAACTTCAGGAACTCGTGCTAACCATTGTGGATCGGTGGATAGATCGTTGATCTCCACTTTGCCAGCAACCCTAAACCATGCTGAGTGGTGACTTTTGGTATGCACCGCTTCAAGGTTAAGTGTTTTTTGCAGTAATCGCGCACCACCACTTGCGTCTAACACCCAACGAGCCTCTATCGTATGTTCTGAACCACTGTCCTTAACATAGGTGACACGGTGAGATGATTCATTGATAGCAATGTTGACCACTTTTGCAGAGTCAATAAAATCAACGCCTTGCTCAAGCAACGTCGCATGCATAAAGTTTTCAAATTTACCGCGATCTAGCTGGTAGCTTTTGGATACGGGACGCTGACCATTACCAACTTCTACGCGAGTGGTAATATCCGTATTGTCACCATCAGGTAAGAAAAACCGTAACCCATATTTAGGTAATTGCTCTTGTTCTAAATGTGCTTCAAGTTGCAATACATTTCTAAGATAGTGCCCTGCCATATCTACAGTTGACTCACCAACTTTAAATTTAGCCAGTGGTACTGGGTAAGAGTTAAACTCTAAGATCTTAATATCTAAGTTGGGATACATCATGATCAGCTGTTTAGCTAATGTTGATCCTGCAAGCCCCCCACCCAGAATCACTATGGTATTGTCTGCTCCGTTCATTAGAACTGTGCTCCTTTGTTTTTGTTAAAATCTAATCCGTGTTTACGCCAATTTTGCGCATACGCGCGCCACTGCAATTGAGCGATCTCAGGTGTTCCTAGACGATCACCTAAGATCTGCGTCATTGCACTACAGTCCATTTCCAAAGATGAAAAGTAATTGAGCCAACTAGGATCGTTAGGTGTGGTATAAAAAGGTAAAACATTTAGTAAACTATCGGCGTTGTCGATTACGCATTGGTGAATTTCTGTTAGCCATTGTTGCCAACTCACCTCTGTTGATGGTTTACATCCCAAATCGTCCAATACGCGACTAAGTGGCGTAGGGCTTGGGTTTTGCAAATTAAACAAGGTCACTTTTTGTTGCGCCATCGCCAGCTGAGTAAATTGCACCAACCAATCCACAGGCAACACATCCACCACCAGAGTCGACTCCGCCAATTCTGCTGGGTAAAAAGGAATAGCCGACATCACAGCCAATAAATTGTGTACAAAGTCGTCGCTTCGGCCTTGCCCTGTCGTTCGACAGCCACCTATTTCACCAAGTCGATAAATGTTGATGGATGCTGCAGCTTGGCAGCTTGTAAGTAACTGCTCTGCGAGCCACTTACTTTGACCGTAGCCAGAAGCTATCGAGTCTGGGTTTTCAGGCACAGCCTCATCACGCCAATGCCCATCAATTAATTTACATACCGCAATTGAGGAGAAAAAATGAAACTGACTACCAGCACGGTTGATAAATGGCAGTAAGTTTTCCCATGTTTGCAGCACTTCAATACGTAAGTTTGCATAACTTTGTACATGGTTCACATTTGCCGCTAAGTGATACACAGTGCCAACCTCGTCAATGAGTTGCTCAAAGTGTACTTTTGATAAGGCAAAGTTGGGTTTGGTAATATCACCAGCCACTACGCGAAGGTTTTCAGGTACTTCAACCGATAAACCATATTTTTGTAGATTTTGCTGAACTTTGGCTTGTGCATGCTGTGAGTTTTGCGCTCTAACCGGGCAATAAACGATATGATGCTTAGTTAATTCGGCTAGCATAAATGCCCCGATAAACCCACTAGCACCGGTGAGCAATACACTGTTACCTGCGGGGTTAGACTGTGGCTGCAACGTCGTAAAGTAAGTCAATAAATGATCTACATCTTGATGTACTAATTTCTGTGTTGGTGTGACAAAGCGCCCTTGCGCTAACTCCACTAGCTCAGAAAAGCGAGTAATTGCAGCCACCTGCGCCAAAGAAACAGAGCGCGAGAACACCGATTCTATAGCATGCGCGACTTTCACTAGTCCTAATGAATCCACGCCTAGTTCAACCAGTGAATAAGCTTCAATATCAAGACTTGATAACGGCAGCTCCGTAATATCGGCAAGCATCTTGATAAGCTTATCTTTGGCTGTACTTTGGTTATGGTCAGCGTGCGTTTGTAACTTCTTCAACAGCTGCATTCGATCTAACTTGCCGTTTGGTAAACGCGGAAAAGAGCTGACTGAAAAGAAAAATGCCGGACAGTAATGCACTGGTAATTTATCTTTACAACGTCGTAGCAATTCAACAGCAAGATGCGAAGACTGGTAAAAAGCGATCAGCTGGGTTTCACCATCTGACTTTTTGCGAGCGACTAACTTGAGCTTGTCTATATCTAATAGTGTTTGTAATTGCTGTTCGACATTCACGATGTCGACACGCATTCCCCGCACTTTAACCACATTATTCTTGCGTCCTTGAGAGTACAAATAGCCTTTTTCGTCAAAAAAAACATTGTCTCCTGTGACATACCCATATTGTGATTGTGGCAGCTCGGTAATTTCTCCTTGCTCGTTGACATACCCTTTGGCCAACGTCTTTCCATTTACATGCAGCATGCCGGCTTCAAATGGTAAACAAGGCTCACCAGCATCATTGATGATAGTTAACGATGCGGCACTAGAAGGTCTACCCAAGGTGACTTCATTGCTGATTGGATGGAAGAACATGCAATTACACTCAGTAGAGCCGAAGTCATTAAATATCTGACAACCTACAAATGTGTTCCTTAGTTTTTCAACTAACTGCATGCCAAATTCTTCACCCGCTAACGAGCAAACTTGTAAAGAGCGACAATTTGCTTGCACCCCTTTGGTCTCAACCAACAATTTCGCTATCGAAGGCACTAGAGCAAGCCGAGTTATTTCATATTGCTGAATATAACTAATTAACTGCTTTGGATTTGCCACAATAGCATCAGTCAAGATAACCAGGTGCGCACCCTTTAAGATAGCTCCTAAGATTTCCCAAATGTGTGGCCCAAAGCCAACATTGGTTCTTTGTCCGACAACATCCTCAGCGGTAATTGGCGAGACTTGCCATTGCCAATCAAATCGGGCTAAAAAAGAGCGCTCTGCATGAACCACTGCTTTAGATTTACCGGTTGATCCAGAGGTGAACAACACCGTAAATTCCCTGTCTGGGTGCATCACCTCTGGAACAAACTCTGTACCAGCTGAGGCAATCAGTGAGTCCCAATGATGGCTATTTGGTAAGTCTTGATAACTATCATCAGTTTTATCACAGATAACCACCGCCGCTGCAATATGATTGATCTGCTCGCAAATATAAGAAACTGGGTTTAACGTCTCTATCGGGACATACGTTGCCCCAACAAAGCTAATTGCAAGCATTGAAATAACGGTTTTATGGCCGCGAGGCAATACCACTGCAACTCGTTTACCTTGCACTGAAAGGCTAGCCAAGCGAGATGCAAGTATGCTTACTTGTTGCGCTAGCTCTCGATAAGTGAGGCAAATATCACCATCAGTAATGGCTTGTCGCGCTGGATATTGATCAACTATATGCAGAAACTGCTGATTAATATCAGCTAAGCATGCCGCTTCGGTACCCGAAAAATGTTGACGCTGTATATGTAGCGCAGCCGTGGCTCTTGTTTGAGCGTCCATTAACTGGGTTAAGGCGCTTTCAAGTATGGTGCTAAGTAGCGCTTCTGGATAAATCGAGTCATCAAATGTAATGTTGATTTTCCCGTCGCCTAGCGCCAAAACTAACTGTGCTGTCGCACCACCATGCTCAGCTGTCCGCGGCTCAATCGTTAACTGAGAAAAGCAGTTTTGATCCGTAAATACCTCGTTAAGTTGCAGCTCAATATCGCGACGTTCACTTTCTGCATTGAGCGCTATCAACCGATAACACTCATCTAGTGTAATCGCCAACTGTTCTACTTTTAGTACACGTTGTAATATTTGCGCCAATGCGGCCACAAAACCTGTACTAGCTACTGGTTGTAGTTCAGCTGAAACTGGAAAACTTAACGAGGATAAAGCCATCTTACTGCCGCCTTACACTAATTCATCAGTAAATAAAACATCTTCGATAGCGAGTTTTGAGCCGCGTGTAAGCGGGGCTTTTTTGCGCTTACCCATCACCACAAAGTTACACAGCACGTAAGACTCTGGCAGCGAGATCAACTCACCAACAGGGCCAAACTGGAAACCTATCATTGGGCATGAGTCATAACCTAAGCTAGCTGCGCCAAGCATCAAGGCTTGTGAATATGCAGCACCATAAAACATCGCTTGCGTTCTTGCGTGCTCTGCTTCTTTAGTTGAAAGCGCTTTAGTATCAATACACACAACCCATAGCTCACTTGCACCGGTGTGTTGTGGCTGCTGAAAGCCGACTTCTTTAATTTGCTCTCTTAATGCCATGTCTGATACACGACAGATCCTAAGTGGTGGCATATTAAAGCCAAGGTCTAACTCCGTAGCGAATGAAAGGATGTGCTTTCTATCACCTTCAGGAATAACAAAGCTTGGTTCAAAGTGCTTGATTGCGCGGCGCTCACGCATGGCAACAGCCAGTCTTTCGTTAGAAAACATATTCATAATTAAAATCCATCTTCAGAGATTAGGTTTAAATCCGGTTGGCATTTAAGTAGTGGCTTGGCTAATGCTTTGTCAAACACCACCACCGCCGACAGCGAATAGGCATCAGATATATTCAATAAATCAGTGACTGAAGATGGACTGTCTATCTCAAGTACACGAGAACCTAACCCCAATTGATGTGCTTTCACCAACATGTTGGTAAATGCAAAGCCATTGGTGCGGTTAACTTCATCACGTCGTGTTACTTCGTTGCTGCTATAAACCATAGTGGCTTTTTGCTGCGACATTTCGACAAATTCATCACTTACGTGCTTGGCAAAATTCGCTGCCTCTTGCCAACTGTTGTTATCACCACAAAGTGCAATAACAAACTCAGGTTCACCTTCATCAGCCCAGTTACCAGCTGCACTAAGTAGTGTTTGTTGCTTATCTTTGTCTTGCACATCAATAAACCTAAAATGCTGCAAGTTGAAAGACGTTGGCGCTAGAAAAGCAGCGCTAATAAGCTGATGTAACGTTTCTTGTCTATCCATCTCATTATCCTTTTAAGAAATAGTTATAATGTTGAAAGCGAGTATCTTTTTCGAAGCCAAATTGCTCGTATAGCTGCGCCGCCGCGGTATTGCTAAACTCAGTTGAGATGCGAATTAACTTCACTTGCAGTTGCTCAGCTTGTTCAACACATTGCTGCAATAACTGTTTTGCAACTCCCTGGCCTCGAGCACGACTGCATACATACAGATCATTAATAAGCCATACATTAGCCATTGAAATGGAAGAAAATGTTGGATAAACCTGTAGGAATCCCAGTTCGCTTTCCTCTGACGTTGCGAGAAAAATAGTTGAGTCTTTTTTCATCAAGCGCTGATGAATAAAGCTCGCAGCACCATCTAGATCGCTATCTTGTTTATAAAACTGACGATATAAATCAAACAAGTTTGCCACTTGGGCATTGTCTTCGAGGCTAGCTACTTTTATGTTAATACTCACGGGCACTCCTTAGCGCTGCATCAAAATGCGATGGAAACCTGCGACAACACTTCTAGCCACCGATTTCTGTCCTTGTAGGCTCCAATGTAAGCCATCTTCAAGGAACATGGCGTCACGCCTTTCACCTGCAAAAATCTCGGTAATATCGATGTGTTTTTCTGGGCGAGTACGGATCAGCTCAGCGGTTTGTAAGATCTGTTGATGACTCCAAGAAGCGTTAAACTTATTCAGTAGCCAATCTTCTTTGATCCAATCTTCTTGAACACCTACAGGAGTGATCCAGATAAACTCTTTTTGCACACAAGATTCAGCACGCGTAGCGATTTCAGACAGGTTATCAATCACCTCTCTAAATCCAGTGCATGACTTTTTGCCATCACCATGAACTCGGCCATCATTGGTACCAATCAAGCAAAATAGGTAATCAGGTTTTACCGCTTCTATTTGAGTTAATGTTGAAAATAGCTGCATTGTGGTATCACCAGACAATGCCGTGTTTACCCAAGTGATATTGGCTTCAGGACGGGCAATCTGAAAACTTTTTTGCAAGATTTCAAACCAAGATTGATAATCATCCGTCAAACTATCACCGATCACTGCAATGGTGGCATTATCTACAAGCGGGATCTGTTGAATGCTTTTTAGGTAATCAGGTTCATTAAGCAGCTCTCGCGCAGCAAGGTTGACGTTAAGTTCAAACTCGTTTCGGATCGCAAGGTAGGTGTCTTGGGGTACACCAAACATTGCTGCTAATACCGCAGGATCATTCGCACCCGACATAAAACTGAAACGTTTTTCCGGATGAAAAAATCGTATAATCCTTTTCGCTTTTTCTAAATCGTCTTGTGACATGGCCACACCCTCAAATAAAATTCAAATCCTCTCGTGTTACAGGGTAATAACCAAATTCCATGCCAAACATCCAACACATTGATAAATATGAATTTTTAAACTTTCACTTAGCTATTCAGTGGCGCGAAGTACTAGATTGATTACATTGGGTACTCAGAGCAAAACATAATTTCACCTTTCTCCATGCTGAAACCATGCCTCCCAGCAAAAACCAACAAAAAACCTATAAATATCATAACAATAGAAAAATAAATTAACCTTGGCTTAAATTTTGCCTTGTTCATTCTGGTTAACATACTAAATGTAAGGAGAACAACCGTGAAAGAAAGAATGACTTATAAAGATATGCCTGAGTTTGTCTTCAATTCTCTTATGAATATGGAGCAGAATATCCAGTCAAGCTCAATTGATAAGAAATTACTACACCTGATCAAATTGTATGCTTCGCAGATTAACGGTTGTGCATTTTGTGTTGATATGCACTTCAAAAATGCGCAAAAAGATGGGCTTGATGTTCATGAATTAATCAATGTGCAAAATTGGAGAGAAACGCCTTACTTTGATGAGAAAGAGCGTGCGGTTTTATTATGGACAGAAACGCTCACTAACATCTCAACAGAACAGGTACCAAACCACGTGTATGAAGAAGTCAGAGCCTATTTCTCAAACAGTGAAATTGGTGAGCTAAGCTTGGCTGTGATCGGTATCAATAGCTGGAACCGCTTGGTATTGTCAATTGGAACTGTTGCAGGAACATATAACGTATAAGGATAATTCCATGAGTGCTTTAAAGGTTGCGAAATTCGGCGGAACAAGTGTAGCTTCTTTTGAATCTATTTTGCAGTGCGCCAATATAGTCAAAAATGATAAATCAGTGAAAGTGGTTGTAGTCAGTGCCCAAGCAGGGATCACTGAAAAACTGGTTGCTTTGACCCGTTCTCGTTCTTTAGAGCACATCAGCTTGATCCATTCTGAGATCACCCAATTTTATGAAAACTTCACACTACCAATGTACGGCTTACCACTGCAACAGGTATGTAATGAAGCGATCTCAATATGGCTTGAACAATTGGCAAGGAAAGCCTCCCGCTTCTTTCACACTCGAAATAACAGCGACTATCACACGATTATTTCGATGGGCGAAATCATTTCCTCAAAGCTAGTCTCAATGATTTTTGCCAGCTGTCGCTTGCAAAATCAAGAGCGCAGTGCGTTAGAACTCATTTCTGTTAGCGGTGATGAGTATGATGACTATCAAGTCGATATTGCATTGTGCACTCAAGCTTGTCAGCAACAACTTGAGTTACTTCCTTCAGAGCAACTTATCGTTACTCAGGGATTTATTGCAAAACACATCGAGACTGACGAGCTCGTTACTTTGGGTCGTGGCGGCAGTGATTTTAGTGCAGCAATCATCGCCCAAGCAAGCCAAGCAACAGAGTTACAAATTTGGACTGATGTCGAAGGTGTATATTCAGGAGATCCGCGTATTATTGCTGATACGTTTGCGATTGAGGAATTAAGCTATCGTGCTACTGCTATGCTGGCAAACTTGGGAGCTAAAGTGCTTCACAGAAAGTCTATTGAACCGGCAATGCAAGGATGTATTCCTATTAAAGTAGCTTCTACTTTTAAACCCTCAGGGAAGCATACGTTGATCCATAATATCAATGAACCAACAGGTGCATACTCTGTCACTTATTTGAATAATGTATCATTATTAACGATCAATCAAAGCGGTCTTGCAGAGCTAACACGGATCCAATTACTACTTGCATTGATCACACAATTGGGACTTCATTTTCAAGTCTGCGAGTTACATGCAAATAGCATTGTGTTGATCACCCAAAATATGGACGAAGCACGCCTCAATGAAATTGATCAATACCTGATCTCTAACGGTTTTGAAGATATTTTGATCCAATGTGAACAAGACTTATCTTTAGCTTCTATCGTGGGTAGCCAATTAAACCAAGCCAACCGTTTTACCACCTACGTAACTAACTTGCTTGATGAGCACCCAGTGATTAGAACCTTTGGCCTTGGTCATGAGAGCGTGATGAGCTTTGTCGTCGAACCTCAACACTTGTTGGCATTGCTACAAGAGCTGCATCTGGCTATCGCCAAAGAAAGCGTGACTCAGCTATAGTAGCCATAAAAGCAGGGGCAATTGCTCCTGCTTCCAATATGTGGTGTAGATTAAATAACCTGAATTAAAGATAATAACTTGCTCTCTAGCGACGGTTATCCCTTACTACTACGTCAAATTTATGTGTAATAGGTTAGCAGGTTAAATGATAAATTGACTTGGTAATTCTTGTTTGAGGAAATTAAAAAACGCCTGAATATTATTTTGAGTAAAATTATCTTTTAAATAAAACACATAAATTTGTGTTCGACCAATATCCGCTTCCCAGTTATCTAAACACTGAACTAAATTACCACTTTGTAAATCTTTTAGTAATGCCCATTCAGGCAATAGAACATACCCAAGCCCCTGCTTAGCCGCTTCAATTAACACCTGGCCACCAGCAGAAATAAGGTTTCCTTTTACATCAACATTAATTTTTTCTCCTTCATGGCAAAAACTCCATTTTACGCCCTTACCATTGCGACATAGTGACAAACAATTGTGTAGCGTCAACTCGTTAGGATGTTTAATGGTACCGTGCTGTTTTAGGTATTCAGGTGATGCACACAACACCATATTATTTTTGAGCAACGGCCTAACAACAAGACGAGAGTCTTTTGGCACGCCCAAACGAATACCTACATCAAAACGTTCTCGATATAAATCGACGACATCATTACTCAGGTCTAACTCCACAGATAAATTAGGATGCTGTTGTAAAAACTTAGGTAATAATGGAGCGATATACTTGAGACCGAATGATTCAAATACTGATATATTAAGCGTACCCTCAACCTCAGAACACTGAGATTGACCTATTGAATTTAAACTTTCAATGTCCTGAATGATTTTAGCAGCCTGTTTATAATACTCTCTTCCTACTTCTGTTAATGCGATAGACCTTGCAGTCCTTTTAAGTAGTTTACCTTTTACTTGATCCTCAAGTTGACTGATCTGACGTGAAATAGATGAAGGGCTAACTCCTAATACATCGGCTGCTTTACTAAAACTTCCACACTCTACGACTTTTAAAAATGTCGATACCTTTTTCAGCATTACTACCACCTGTTGTTATCCATTCCTAATCGAGGAAGATACACCACTTCAAACAAAACAAAAACAATACATTTGTATACATATATGTAAAACACTAAATACATATACCACTTAAAAACAAAAGAAACACAACATTTACATATATAAGCAACCATCCAGACTGCTAAATCAACTAAAAACCTTTAACAATATGTTACATTGTAAATTATCTAATAGATCAGTAACAAAAAAAATACACCATGTACTTTTTTCTATCCCGCCCCTGTTAGACGAACAATCAAGCACATGATTTAAAAGAAGTTTTATTGTGGTTCGTTTCTTGCTCTACCTATGTCGACCAAATCAACTACTCAATAATTTAAGGACAAGAAAATGGAAGCTACCGTCAAAAAAGATGAACAGGTAACTGAACAGTATGAAACAGCTGAAAATATTAATCGCCGTAATGCGATTAAATTAAGCAATATCGGCGAAGGTAAAAATGATAAAAGAGCCGAGCTGAATGGACCTATCATCTGGTTTGATACAAAAAATCTAAAGCAACAGTCTCCGGATGACGACATGTTTGCAAGAATAATTAATTTACAGTATTCAGGTATTATTACTTATTTAAATAATATCGAGAATTTAATTAAGTACATTCCTAACAGAATGTTAGTTATCTTAAAGCTATCTGATAAAAAAGAGCTTGAGCAATTTAAGAAGAGCAAGCTTTGTAAACAGTTTAAAGAAGATAAGTCAAAAAGATTGGTCGTTAGCTACACTGATAACCAGATGATTCTACCTCTAAAAGAAGAGGGCTTTTCAGTATGTTATCACTGTTATGTAGATGACAACGATAGCCTACACAGTTCAGTATATGATGGTTTAAAGGCAGATTATTTAAGTATCCTATTTAAAGATCCAACAAATATTCCACTCGAGCTTGTGATCGCATCTTTGCAAAAAACCAACACTATTCTAATGAAGCAAATCTCATCACCAAGAGATGTTGATGACGCAATTGTTACATTAGGTGTAATGGAATACGGTGCAGAAGGTGTTATTTACTCACCTGAAGAACACTCGTATTTAGACGAGTTTATCTCTCGTATGGAACATCGTGAGCAAGATAATCTGCCTATTCAAGTTGGTACTGTAAAAGCAAGCTACCCGGTAGGTATGGGTTACCGCGCATGTATCGACACTGGTACGTTATTTGATGATGATGAAGGTATGTTAGTTGGCTCAACATCTCAAGGCGGTATTTTATGTTGTCCTGAAGTTTACTTCCTACCATATATGGAGCTACGTCCGTTTAGAGTTAATGCTGGTGCCGTACACAGCTATGTCTATAACACCAACGACAGAACAGATTACATGTCAGAGCTAAAAGCAGGCTCTAATGTCATGCTAGTAAACTCTAAAGGTCGCGTAAGAACTGCACCTGTAGGTCGTGTAAAAATCGAAAAACGCCCACTACGTATTATTGAAGTCGAGTTCCCTAATGGTGAACAAGTGAACGTCATCATGCAGGATGACTGGCATGTTCGTATCTTCTCTGCAGATGCTAAACCACTGAACATTTCTGAACTAAAAGCTGGTGACAAAGTACTGGGCTACACCACTGAAGTTGGTCGTCACGTTGGTATCAAAATAGATGAAAACATCATAGAGAAGTAATCACAGCTCAACTCAAAGGATTAGTCAATATGAGTTATTTTGGAAGAAAGTTACGTTTAAGCAGACTGCTCTATCCAGAGCAATCTGCGGGGCTTATTGTGCCCATTGATCACGGCCTTACTGTAGGTCCTATCAAAGGAATTGAGTCTACTCAAGCAATTCAAAGCTGGGTAAGCAATGCAAATATTAGTGCAATCATCGCGCATAAAGGGATGATTGAGAAGCTAATCTTAGCAGATGCAATCCCCTCCTCAACGGGAGTGATGGTTCACTTGAATGGTATGAATAGCCTATTTGAGGATGCTGATACTAAGCAACTAGTTACTGATTTGGCCTATGCGGTTCAATTGGGAGCAGATGCGGTATCAATCCAGGTTAACTTTACCGAAAGCAACGCTGCACATAATACGCGATTACTTGGCGCTGTTGCTGACAAAGCACACGCCCTTGGGATCCCTTTGCTAAGCATGGTATATGACAAAGCAAATGCTCAAGGTCTTGAGGCTGTTGATCGCATGCGCTCATTTATCCGCATGGGTGTTGAGCTTGGTAGTGATGCACTCAAAATTGGCTTTCCTGAGAAAGATGAGTACCTTCCTGATCTTCTGAGTGCTTCTGACGATGGCACGCCAATATTTTTTGCCGGCGGCGAGAAAGGTGACGAAAATATTCTATTGCATAAGGCACAATCAGCGATGGAATATGGTGCGAAAGGTCTATGTATTGGTAGAGGTGTATTCCAAAGCGATAACAAAGACTTTTTACTCTCTCGCCTCGCAAAAGTATTGCGTAACACTCCTTGCGCTTCACAACCTTCTATGAGCGTTGTGGATGAGCAAGAGTCTGTTAGTTATGCCGGTTAAGGAGTAATCAATGAGCCAAATAGATCCTTTTGAACTTTGCAAATTACTTCAAAATGATCAGTTAGGTGCAGGTAATTTCCTGCACTATTTACTGCGAGAAAACAGCTATAAAGATCATGATTATATCTTTTTAGAGCGACCAATTATTGGTTTTGATAATACGCAAATTTTTAGCTTCTCACATCAGAGTTTGCTTAATACTGCAAAGCAGTGGTCTGCTTTTTATCATGCGCAAGGGGTTACTGCTAAAGATGTAATTGCGGTATTTATTGATGATACGATAGACTATTTCATCCAGTTTATTGCGCTATCAAGCTTAGGTGCGGTTCCAGCACTGATCAACAGTAAGCTTGCACCAAGTATTGCTATTCAGTACATTCAACATATTGAGGCAAAACTTGTGTTAACTACTGAGAATCGCTTGTCAGAGCTCACAGCAATTGATAAACATGATGATATTCAGTTTTTTATCATTGATGAAGTAGTTAAACAAAAAGCGACAACACAATTACCTTCGGTTTATCCTTTTGTACACAATGCGTTAGATCCTGTACTACTAACTCATACCTCTGGTACAACTGGTATTCCAAAGGCCGTTATCGCTGCACATAAACCATATTTTCATGGTATTCGGTTCAGGCTGGGTAATCCAATCGATAACTTAGACCGCTATTTAACGGCGTTGCCACACTCCCATAATTCGGGATTGGCCTATCTAATGGAAGCCAGTATGCGCGGTTGTCCAACTTTGGTACTGAGCGATAAATCACCAAAGAGCTTAGCGGCACAAATTGACAGCTTTAAGCCAAACTTTGTTGTAGCATTTCCAAAGATTTTCGTTGAACTAGTAAGAGATGAGCCCAACCCAGAGTTGCTACAAAGCGTTAATTACTGGCGTAGTACAGGAGATGCTGCACATGAGAGACATGTGAAGCATTTAACTGAATGGGGCAGCCACTTTAACAATGCAGAGCGCAAGCCTGGCTCTGTTTATATTGACGGTTTGGGTTCATCAGAAATGGGATCTTCCCTTTTCACCGTAAATCATTACCGCGGTAAACGCGACTATGACCGTTGCGTTGGCAAGCCACAACCTTGGGTTGATGCTCAGGTATTGGATGACGATGGTAATTTACTTCCTGCAGGTCAAGTTGGCCGGCTCGGGATTAAATCTCCTTCGCTTACACCTGGGTATTGGAATAGTTCGTTGATCAGTGAGAAATCACGTGTCAATGGCTACTGGATCACAGGCGATCTGGTGCGTAAGGATACACTTGGTTATTTCTATCATTTAGATAGGATCACCGACAAAATTGAAACCCAAGATGGAACACTGTATAGCTTATTAACAGAAGAGCTGATCCTCAAACGTTTTGATGAGATCTTTGACTGCTCAATCTATACATACTTAGATGACAAACAAGCAACTAAGGTCGCAATCCGAGTTGATTTGGTCACTGAAAATACGCAAGAATCATACTTGTATGATTTGTTAGCGCAAATAAACACCTGGTTACAAGCGCACAACGTGATGCCGCTCAACAGTATCTCGGTGGTATCCAACGCTAATGCCTATGCGCCAGAAGGGGTAACTGGCAAAGTACTTAAACGTGTACTTCGTCATGACGACCAAAGTGAAATAAAAGTCTTTATTTAATTTTGAGTTCTAACTGCTGAAGCCACAACAAAGCCTACTCTTTGCTGTGGCTTTTTCGCTTATAATATCAGCCTTTAAGCCATCAAAGTTACCCGCGCCCTACATTCACTAAAGTACCTGCACCTATAAAACCTGAGCATCGGATAATTGATACTCTCAGACAGCCCGCTTTAACGGGGGTGTACTTCGGAGTTGAATTCCCGGCTCTTTCTTATATTAGGTAATAGAAAATTCTACTTATGAACTGTTTCATTTTTGGGGGAGTTGCAACTTTTAGAGGTCATTACCCCCTACTTGTAAAGAAAAGTTCGCTTAGATTTAGGGAAGATCAGCCAATTAAACTCAGTACATACTCATGATTAGCCGATAGCCGATTTTATCGAGTAGAGACTACGCGAGTACGGTGCCACTCGCGCCAGCAACGATAAAGTACGAATTAATAAAAAGTAAAAAGCCATTGATGCTTATCGGATCAATGGCTTTTAAAAGATAGCTTGAAAACCTTATTTAACCTGCCTAGCATGCTGTTTCAAAGGTTTTTCATAGTGTGAAAGCTTCATTCAAAGTGAAGGTTGAAACTTATGCTTGTTTTGGTGCTGGCACCAACATGCGATAAAACTTGTTACCGAATAACCCAACGATCAATCCTGTCAAGATCAAGGCAAACGCGATGATCTTTTCCGCATTTATCTCTTCATTAAAGATCACCATTGACCCCATCAATCCAAATAAAGGTACAACCAAAGAGATCGGTGCAACCGTAGAAATAGGATATTGCTTCATTAATGAACTCCAGATCCAGAAGCTAAACAGCGTGGCTGGATATATTTGGAAGAAAATAGAAAATAGCGCCATGCTATTGATATTTTTGGTCATTAATAGCATTGCCTCTGCACCATTGACAAAATAACCTAACAAAAATAGCGGGAAAGCAGAAAACAGACACGCCCACACTACAAATGAAAACACATTGTTCGGTTTCACTTGCTTCACCACTACATTCGTTAACGCCCAACACAGCGCACCCAGTAATACAAAAGCGACACCAAGGTATGAAACACTGCCATCGGTCAAGTTTAATACCAACAGCAAACCTAGCATTGCTAACGAGAAACCTATCCATTGTTGTAATCCAACTTTTTCTTTAAAAAAGATCATCCCAAAGAAGACCGTAAAGAAAGCACTAAACTGTAACAACAAAGAAGCAACACCTGCCGAGACGCCAAGGTAAACCCCTAGATTCACCATTCCCCAAACGCCGGTGCCAAATAACAGCCCATAAAAAGCAATGGCCTTTATTGAGGTATTCGGTCTTTCAATGAAAAAAATCAATGGGATAGCACAAAACAAAAACCTCAGTCCTGCCAGCATGAACGGGTCTAAAGTGTCTAGTCCCAACTTAATAATGGAAAAGTTCCAGCCCCAAATCGCAGTGACGAGAATGGCCAATGCAAAGTCTTTTAGTTTCATTTATTCCTCCAATTTCCTTTGTTTATATCTATATAAAACTAGGTATCCCGCAGGAATAACCAACATAGACATGATTGGGCTGACCAACATTCCACCTATCATTGGCGCAGCAATTTTCTGCATAATTTGATCCCCACTACCCATACTAAACATAATAGGGATCAACCCCGCAACAATAGTGAAGACGGTCATCGCTTTTGGCCGTATACGCAATAATGCACCTTCTCGAACAGCTTCAACCAGATTACTTTGCTCGGCGCGAGCCTGATTTAAATACAAGGTGATCACCACACCAAACTCAGCTGCAACACCGCCTAGTGCAATCATTCCGACAACGACCGCACCAGATATTGGATAACCACAAAAGTAAACAAACCAAAGTGCACCTGAAATTGCGATAGGCAATGTACAGAGCACCAGCAAAGCCTGCGCGCTCGAACGAAACGCAATGTAAAGCAACACGAAGATAACCAATACCGTCAGAGGGATAACTTCTAGTAACTTTTTCTCTAGTCGTTCAATATGCTCGTATTGGCCTGTAAACGTGTATGTATAACGTTCAGGTAAATCAATGTTACTTGCCAATAGAGCACTTGCTTCATCGACATAATCGCTAATAGCAACGTCCGGGGTAACAGAAATAAACACCCATGCGCTCATTAAGCCATTTTCACTTTTTATTACCGCAGGTCCGTCTTTGACCTCAATGCTTGCAACCTGCCCGAGAGTCACCCAAGCCCCAGTTGGAGTCAGAAATGGCACCGTTTCTAGGGCATCTATATTATCTCTATAGACTCTTGGGTATCTCAGATTAATTGGAAAACGCGTACGTCCATCGACTACTTCTGAAACATTTGCGCCTCCTAAGGCAAATTTAACGACATCTTGAATATCTGAGATCATTAAGCCATATTTCGCAGCTTCGACTCTATTTGGCTCAATATCTATATACCTGCCAGATTGAGTACGTTCGGCATACACAGATCCTGTGCTTTCAAGCTGATTGAGTAGCCCTTCTATCTGCTCACCAAGCGCGGTAAGCTCGGTCAAACTCTCACCGGATATTTTTATACCAAGCTGAGTTTTCACGCCAGTAGACAACATATCAATTCTAGTTTTAATCGGTTGTACCCAAGTGTTTGTCACGCCAGGCAACTTAACTTTGCTCTCCAGCTCTGCAATGATCTTTTCAAGTGTCATACCTGCACGCCATTGCTCTACAGGTTTTAGTTGAATTGTCGTTTCTAGCATAGTGAGTGGTGCAGGATCGGTTGCGGTATCTGCACGGCCAACTTTACCGAAAACAGACTCAACCTCAGGGACAGTTTTTATCAGTTGATCTGTTTTTTGTAAGATAGATCCCGCTTCGGCGATAGATACCCCTGGTAATGTCGAGGGCATGTACAGTAAGTCTCCCTCGTATAGATCAGGCATAAATTCGCTATCCATTTTCATCAATGGATAGACCATTGATACTGCTACCACTCCGCCAATAAACATCACAAGCTTGGGAGATGCCAAAGCAAAATTAATAAACGGCGTATAACCGCGGATCAGTATGGCATTCAGTGGATTGCGAGTTTCATCTGGGATCTGCCCTTTGATCAACAAGCTCATTAATACCGGCACCAAAGTGACGCTGAGCAATGCGGTTGCTGCCATCACAAATGTTTTCGTCAGTGCCAATGGCGTAAATAGTTTCCCTTCTTGACCTTCTAAGGCAAACACCGGAAAAAAACCAATTGTAATAATCAGTAGTGAAATAAATAAAACAGGCCCGACTTCTGTCGCTGCGGTTTCAATTATTTTGTATTTCTCTCGATTTGAAGGTTGTATGCCTGTACGCTTTTGATGATTTAATAGATGTCTATTCACATTTTCAACCATCACAATGGCCGAATCGACCAAGGCACCTACGGCAATCGCGATCCCGCCAAGGCTCATTATATTTGCATTTAATCCTGACCACTGCATCGCTAAAAAGCCAATTAATAACGAAAAGGGAATAGACAGCACCACTACTAAGGTCGAGCGGATGTGTAGTAAAAAGGCAAAACAAACAACCGCGACTACAGCCATTTCTATAAGTATTTTGGATTGTAAATTATCGACCGAGGCTGTGATTAACTTGCTTCTGTCATACACCACTTCAAACTCAACGCCATCAGGTAACGCTGAGCTTAACTGTGCAATCTTTGCTTTTACATGATTGATGGTCGTTAAGGCATTTTCACCATCTCGCATGATAACAATACCACCAACCACTTCCCCTAGCCCGTTAAGATCTGCAATTCCTCTGCGCAACTGTGGACCTGTTTTTATCGTGGCCACATGCTTCAAAGTCAGCGGCATACCTTCATCATTTACAATGCCCAATGCAATGTTATCGAAATCATCTAATGTGCTTAAATATCCTCGGCCGCGGATCATGTATTCCGCCTCAGCGATCTCCATCACAGAGCCACCCTGCTCACTGTTGGCATTATGAATTGCACTTCTTACTTGCGCTATGGTGAGCCCATATTGCATCAATTTAAGTGGATCAAGCACAACTTGATAGGTCTTTTCCATGCCACCAACGGTGGCAACTTCACTTACACCAGGCACAGATTGCAGTTCAAATTTTAAAAACCAATCTTGCAACTCTCTCATTTCACTAAGGTCACGAGAGTTTGTTGTGTCTTTTAGTACATATTGAAAGATCCAACCTACACCTGAAGCATCAGGCCCCATACTAGGTTTTGCAGCGTCAGGTAAAATGGCTTCTGCACGGCTTAAATATTCCTGTACCCGCGTTCTTGCCCAATAAGGATCCGTTCCATCTTCAAAGATCACATAGACATAGGAGTCACCGAAGAATGACCATCCCCTTACAGCCTTCACTTTAGCCACAGACAGTAACCAAGTTGACAGTGGATAAGTCACTTGTTGCTCAACAATTTCGGATGCTTGACCTGGATAGGAAGTTTTAATGATGACTTGAACATCAGTAAGGTCAGGGATTGCGTCCAATGGGATTTTATCTAGTGCACGAAAGCCCATTAAGCCCAGCCCCAAGAACACCAGCATAACAAGAAATTTATTTTTTAAACTTTGAATTATTATTTGCGCTAACATGTTAGTTCTCGTTACTACTTAAATCGTCTCTTTGAGCCATTTGTAATATGGCTTCTTTGATACTAGACTCCGAGTCAATTAAAAACTGTCCTGAGGTAACGACTTTTTCTCCCTCTTGTAACCCATGTAATATTTCTACTCTTCCTTGGGTACTAATGCCAACTTTTACGACTTTGGGAATGAAACGATTATTACCTTCTTTAACAATGACTCTATTTTCATGCTCAGTTCGGATCACTGCACTTTCAGGAACATGAATTGCGTCTTTTTTACCACCGCCATAGATACGAACATTCGCTATCATATTTTTTTTGATAATATTTTCGGCGTTATCCAACGAGAGGTGCACACGCAGCGTTCGAGTAACAGGGTCTAATTCAGGATAGATGTGCTCAATTTTAGCTTCTAGCTTTTCGATACCTAACGCTGGTATGTCAACCTCTGCCCACTTGCCCGAGCGCACCCAGTCGATTTGATGTTCATAGACATTAGCAACTACCCATACATTTGAGGCATCAGAGAGCGTCATCATTTTTTGTTCTGGGACAACGTAAGAGCCTTCTTGCATATTCATTGAAGAAACGACACCGTCAAAAGGGGCATAAAACGGTAAAATATCGATAGAGTCACCAAGCTTTTCTATTTCTTTGATTATATCTTCAGTGATCCCCAATAAAAGCAGACGAGAATACGCGCGCTCAAGTAGCTTCTTATTCATTCGGGTACTATTAAAAATACCAAGATAATAATCCTGAGCAGCCACTAAATCGGGCGAATAGATTTTATACAGCAACTGTCCTTTGGAAACTCTCTCCCCCGCTGTGTTTACTGCTAAAGCTTCAATCCAACCTTTCGCTTTAGTGTGTAGGTCAAGGACACGATTGCGGTCATAATCCACCTGACCAAGTGTCTCGATATATTTCCATAGAGTAGAACGTTCTACACTGGAGGTAGAAAGAGAAACATTGGCTTGCATTAAACCTGAGAGGGTAATTTCAGCTTTTGCATCAGCCTCTGCGTGTTGATGAGTTACAGCTTCTAGCTTCATGCCACATACCGGGCATTCACCTTGATGGTTTTTTATTATGTGACTGTGCATCGGACAGATATACACGGGTTGCTTTGTTACAACGTTATTAGCAACTTTTGGAGTAGATAGTGTCTCATCAATATCTGAAGTATCGGAATAAAAAGCATAAACTAAGAATGAAGTACTCATTATTAAAATAAATACTAAGATCACGACTATCCAATGGAATATTTTGTTCATAAAAACTGCACTTTAATCAAGATGGAACATTGAAGTGAAAATAGGTGACCTAACGGCCACCTTTACACCTATTATCTACAACCAGGTGCGTTAGCACGCATAAATACGAAGTCCTTCATATACACGTCAATGTATGTTTGTCCTTCCGCATTTTGCTTATGCTGCCAACCGTACACTTTTGGATAGAAGCCTGTAGCTTCTACACACAATGGCATATCGATCTCTTTTTCAAAGAACGTTTCAGTCATAATTGTGTCGAACGTGATCATTGGCTCAACAAAGCTAAGCTTGCCGTTGTACGAACCCCACAACATAGTTTCTGTAAATACGCCACCGTTGTATTCAGGTGTATCTTCGTAATACCAGTGAACACCTTGACTTGGCACGTTGATATAGCTGCCGTCAGGGAAAGTTTGCGCAATTGATGTTGGTGGCATGTATTCTGCTGGAGGCAGAATTTGACCTTCCGGATCTGCAAACTGAATAGCCGCTAACTCTTCTTTTTCAAAGAATGATAAGTGGATATCAAAGTGTGCAATGTCATAGATGTTGGTTGGCGCGTGACCCGCTGGATTCCATGAGAAATAAGAATGCTTGAATGGGCTTCCAGCTAGACGAGGGAAGTCTAAGTAAGCATCATGGTGCGTCGCTTCAGTAGGCAGATTATTAATATCAAGAATTTCTGGTGAGAAAGTCATACCAATTTTATAGTATCCACCTGCTGCAAGAGAAATCCATGTATTAACAGTACCACCACCAAGGTGCATCACTTCACCATATACTCGTAGAGTATGCATGCCATCATCGAAGACTTGCTTCCCGAATACTTCAGGGTTTGTTACTGGGTATTTATTTTCGACTAACTGAGTTGCTGCTGAAGCAGAAGTTGAGATTAGTCCGATTAATGCTAGAGATTTTAAATTCATTCTGAATTTTCCTTATTTTTGGTTAAAACCAACCTCGCCGCAGCAAAAACCACGCCATGTAAATAAAAAACTAATTTTTGTTAGCTATTATTCATTCTTCACGGAGAAAATTTATCTATTTAAATATTGAATTACTTATGAAATCCGACATAAATGACCACCTTACTCTATTAACTTTAAGAGTCACTCTTAAGACTTTATTAGCATTTTTTAAAATTTCCTCACGTTGTAGATAGCAAATTATTCATATCCCTCTCAGTAATGTACCAAAAGTAGTACATAGTGAAATATTTCTGGTACATGAGGTAAAATTTGGAATACTTTATTAATCCAGAGTATTTATTTCTCAGGTTATACAGCGCTTTCTAAAAAAGACTAAACAAGCCTCAATTAGTAATAATTATTATTTGCTTTTTGAGTTTTTATTAATTTGATAGAGTGGCTGCACGTGAATATCAATTGAAAAGGCAAGAGGAGCTATGCTGCAAGTGCACTTTGGGGATTTCGTATTGTCGGCCATAGAGTATAGCGAACTTCTTTAGCCATAGCCTGATAGAAAAGGATAAGAACTTGTTGATATACTTTTATTGTATAAAAGAATAAAAATAGCTATGTAATATAAATTTTTATAATTGAAAGGATAAGATTGTCACTATATAAAAACCATAAATTTATATAAGACTTATTGCTAATAGACATTATTAAAAATACAAAATTTCAAATTATTTTAATTGTTAATAAAAATTAAAAGTTAATAAAGAATTAAGGATTTAGTCCTTTACAGGTGATTTTATGTCTTTTTTTAGAATAATTCTTGATGAGGGTAAGTTTACTATTTCATTGTTAGTCGCAAGCACCCCTACAACTAAAACAACAAACAAGTATTGATTAAATATAGTAAATGTAAATGCACTAAGCATACAAGGTAGTATATGATTGGTATTGCAGTAGAATTGTACCCTCATGTACAGTAAGCCCTACATTAAGCAGACCCTAGTTTCTCTCAATACCAATCACACCATTGTGAAAATAGGTTTAGCCTCTCGGAATAAACCCAATTGCATCATATACCGCTTTTAACGTTTTCTCCGCACGAGCGCCTGCTTTCTCAGCACCTTTACGCATAATTTCGTCCAATAAAGCACGATCTTCACGGGTTTCTTTAAAGCGGGCTTGTATTGGGTTTAGCATATTTACAACTGCTTCTGCTGTATCTTTTTTCAAGTGTCCATACATTTTGTCTTCGTACTCCGGCACTAACTCATCAACCGAACGCTTAGTTGCAACGCTCAGTAAAGTTAATAAATTAGATACGCCCGGCTTTTCAGCACGATCAAAGTAAATACGCGCTTGTTCATCAGAATCGGTGACAGCCTTTTTCAGCTTTTTCTCAATTTTTTTCGGCTCATCAAGCAGCATCACAAAAGCGTTTGGATTATCGTCCGACTTTGACATCTTTTTCAACGGATCTTGCAGGCTCATCACTCGCGCGCCAACCTCAGGAATATAAGGTTCAGGTACCTTAAATACATCACCGTATAGATTATTAAAGCGCGTCGCAATATCACGTGTCAGTTCAAGATGTTGCTTTTGATCCTCGCCCACAGGCACTTGATCAGCTTGATACAATAAAATATCTGCAGCTTGTAGAACAGGATACGCAAATAATCCCACATTGACGTTGTTTGAGTGTTTTGCTGACTTATCTTTAAACTGCGTCATGCGGTTTAACTCGCCCATCTGGGCATAGCAGTTTAACACCCAACCCAACTGCGCATGTTCTGGTACCTGTGACTGTACGAACAGCGCTGATTTATCTGGATCTATTCCACATGCAGTATAAAGCGCAACACCATCAAGTACACGCTCGCGTAATTGAGCAGGGTCTTGACGCACAGTAATAGCATGTAAATCAACTAGCATAAAGTGACAATCATGGTCATTTTGTAGTTTAAGCCACTGGTTTATGGCACCTACGTAATTGCCTATTGTCATACCACCGGTTGGCTGAATACCACTTAATACTACAGGTTTACTCATGTCGTTCCTTTATTTTTTCATTGAATTAACGTTGATTGATAATGGGAATAATATCTAAGAATCCATCACAAAGGTACTGTGGATTGAACTCTTTCAAATCGAATCCTTGATTATACCCATAATTAAGCGCAATCACAGGTATGTTGGCCCCCTGTGCCGCTAAAATATCGCTTTTGGAATCGCCTACCATAATCAACTTATCTGTCGGTATCCCTAAGCGTTCTGCTGCCAGCATTAATGGTGCTGGTGAGGGCTTTTTGTCTGTATCATCACCACACACAATACAAGTAAAGTGCGATGTGAGGTTTAATTTATCCAGCAGTTTTAATGTAAATGCGCGATTTTTATTGGTCACTACGGCTTTTGGCACATTCGCAAATGCAGATAGTCCCGTTTCAACATGTGGATATAATCCAGCATACTGACCCACTAATTCATCATAGTGTACTTTAAAACGCTCAACGGCGGTGTGCACCAAACTTTCCGATAAGTTTTCACTGACCTCATTACTACCGCTGAGACCTCTTTTTACCAACATATCGATACCATTACCGACCCATTCACGAACCAGCGCATGGCTGACAATAGGATGGGCAAGCTCAGAAAGCGTTAAATTGAGCGCCATGTACATATCCTCGACGCTATCAACTAGTGTGCCATCGAGATCAAATAGAATCCCCTCAAAACGCATTATTTTACCTTTGCCAGTTCTTGACGCATTGCATCGATAACGGCTTTATAGTCGGGCTGGTTAAAAATCGCAGAACCAGCAACAAACATGTCAGCACCTGCAGCCGCAACCTCAGCAATGTTATCGACTTTAATGCCACCATCAACTTCAAGACGAATATCACGACCAGAAGACTCGATACGTGCCCTCGCTTCTTTTAACTTTTCTAGCGTGTGCGGGATAAAGCTTTGCCCACCAAAACCTGGATTTACCGACATCAATAAGATCTGATCTATTTTATCCATAACATGATCGAGATAATGAAGCGGCGTACCTGGGTTAAACACCAAGCCTGCTTTACATCCAGATTCTTTGATCAATGCTAGGCTGCGATCAATATGATCACTTGCTTCAGGATGAAAAGTGATAATACTTGCACCTGCTTTGGCAAACTCAGGGATCAAACTGTCGACAGGTTTAATCATCAAGTGCACATCAATTGGCGCAGTCACACCGTAATTTCTCAGTGCCTCACAAATCATTGGACCAAAAGTTAAGTTAGGTACATAGTGGTTATCCATCACATCAAAATGTACAACATCAGCGCCTGCTGCCAATACCTTTTCAACATCCTCTCCAAGCCTTGCAAAATCTGCGGATAGAATCGACGGTGCAATTAAAAAATCAGACATACTTTACCCCTAAACGTAAGACCCCGATACTGTACCGTAAATTGGCTAGAAAGTCTGCGAATTACGACCTTTTAAGATTGTGCAATAAACGAACATTGTGTATTATTATCCAATATCTATTTTCTGGGGATAGGGTTATGGTTTCTAGATATAAAGCACGGATTGCTCTGCTGTCGGCAGTGCTCGCCGTATCAGCAGGGGTACTTTCTTTTGATAATAGCCAAGAGTTTGCCACCAACTACAACGCATGTGTATGTAGTTCAAATAGTTTAAGCCAGCGTGTTAGTGCTTCAGAGTGTCAACGCGAAGCACATACAAGTTGGGCTGCGTGGCTGACAGGTGGCAGTGCCAGTGGTCAATTTCATTACTTAGATCTGTTAGAGCTATTAATTGGTTCTAAGGACAATCAAAGCAGTAGTAAAGTTTCATCTCCTTATTAATCGACCATTGGTCTGAGAGGTAAACACTATGGCTTCTTCTACTAATAAACTCGCACTAGTCCAAAGTGTATGCGCAGCAATGTTTGGTGTGCAGAGTGGCCAAAAACAAGAGTATGACTTTAGTAAAAAGCGCTTTTGGCCATTTGCTTTGGCTGGTGTTTTGTTTGTCTTTTTGTTTGTGGTAGGTCTTATTTGGTTTGTTAATGGCGTGGTTTTAGCCTAGCTGACCGGCTTATTTTTTTGGTTGGTGATACAGCGCCATTAGCTCGTTGACCTTATTACGCCCATTACCTTTGGGGCTGATAGTTCGTTTTACTTTAATCACATCTAAACTGGCCTGATTATAAATCTTCCGAGTCCACACTGTATCATGATTTGATATGAGCACAGGCGTTTGCTGCTCAAAAGCCGCTGTTTCCGCTAAGTTTGCAAGCTCAGCCTGATCGTCCAAATTAAATCCACCTTTTGCGTAACTCGTAAAAGAAGCCGTCTTACTCAATGGAACATACGGGGGATCACAATACACTACCGCATTTTTGGGTATATTCTCAAATACTTGACTGTAGCTCTTACAAGTAAAAGTCGCACGCTGCGCCTTCTCAGCAAACACGTATAGTTCATGCTCTGGAAAATAAGGTTTTTTATACTTACCAAAGGGTACGTTAAAAATACCTTTAAGGTTATAGCGGCACAAACCATTATAGCCATGGCGATTCATATACAAAAATAAGATTGCACGCTCATATACATCAATGCTTTCGTTGAACTGTTGGCGATAGGCGTAATACGCATCTGGATGATTATTTAGATCGACAAATAAACGTTTAGCATCAGCAATAAACTCATCTGGAATTCGCTTTAACTCTTTATAGAGATTTATCAGATCTGCGTTAATGTCGTTGAGTACATAGTGTTTAAACTGCGTATTCAAAAAAACAGATCCCGCTCCAACAAAAGGCTCAACTAGTGTATCAGCTTCATAACTGGCTAATTGTAAGCGCTTAGAAATATCTTCTACTAAGCTGTATTTTCCGCCTGCCCATTTTAAGAAGGCTCTAGTCTTTTGTTGCATGCTCGTTCTATGTCGTGAGTGGTTGCGCGATTTTACACTAAATGTGGCTAATTACCGAGAGACTGAGCAATTTCTTGCTTAATTTTACTGACTCTTTTAAAAAACGGCTGCCCTTTACGCAATGCTTCGGGCAATTCAACCTTCGCTTGCTTTGCCATGTCTAAATTAGGATACACATCTGATGTAACAACAAACCAAGTTCGCCCATTTCTTATCACTGAAAACTGCCGCATAACCACATCATTATGCTCCGCCATGAATGCAGCGGCTATCCCAACCTCAGTCACTGCAAGTAGTTGTATGACCCACTCTTCATCCGTTCGATTGCTATACCATTCATTACCTGAAATAGGCTCAGATGCTACCGGTTGGCGCTCAGCACTAACAATAGCGGTGGTATTTTCAGAGGTGCCAACCTTGAGCTCATCATCTTGAGGCTCCATACTTTGGTTAACTTGCGCCTCATTGTGTAGCATTTTTTTCTCTTTCTTCTCAGCTTCCATTAACGCCGACAATATACTCCCAACGGCAGCGATTTCCCCTTCATCAGTATTAAGGGCAGCCGGTGGTTGCTCCTGTAATGTCGTGCCTGGCACTTCACTTTCCTTTTGAGACGTATTCGAAGGTTCAAAAACAGATTGTGCATTGAGCGCTGTTGCGACGCTTTGCGTGTTCGTTTGCGTCGGTGCCCAATATTGCTTTATTTCTTGTTGATAGACCAAAGCGACCATAGAAGCTGTCAACACTAAGCATAGTGCGATGATATACCACTGCCACTGTGTTTTTACGCGATCTGTTGACCACGTCTCACGTAGATCCAAACGCTGCGATTCCGGTTGCCACGATAACAAAACACTGGGGTTGCCCCGTGCTTCTGCTACAAAGGTGTTGAAAATAGGATCTTCATCAGGTGGAAGATCTTTGTAAAACATCGTCATCAGGCGCTTACTCTCAAGTAATGAAAGTGGCTCTATATGAATGTCTAGGCTACCTGGAAGGAGTTGTGGTTGCTGTGCTGTCGCTAAAATATAAATAGTTTCTCGGGCTGTTGTTGCTAGTTTTTGTAACTGTAGCGCCAACTCTTCAGTCAAATGCCGAGCATTGTCTAAAACCCATAAGCATGGCCCACAAGGCTGCTCGTCATGAAGCAACATAAAGTTTTCGCTAAGAGAAAGTTTTTGATCGATAAGAGGACTGCGAAAACTATGCTCAAGTAGCTGATGTATAACATCAAACTCTTTGGTATTGGCAGAGAGTTTTACAAAAGCTTTATTAAACTCTGGGTATTTATCAGTAAGAAATGACTCAGCAAGATAGCTTTTGCCAAGACCAGACGACCCGACTAAGGTTATCAGGTTTTGCCCATAATCGAACTGCATAGCAATTCTATCTACCAACGCAGATCTGCTTGGTAAAATTTGCGACTGCATTTAACGCCCTATCAGAGTGACCACATCTTCATCGCTTACGTCATCAACCAAAGCGCATTGTCCCAGCTGTGTTGGCAGTATAAAGCGAATTTTACCTTGTTTATTCTTCTTATCTTTACGCATATGGAGTAAAAACTGCTCTGCGGTCATTTCGCTTGGTGGCTCTATTGGCAACTGATATAAGGCAATGACCTGAGCGACTTTTTCTACCTCTTCACTGTTCAACCAGTCTCGTCGACATGCCAATCGTGAAGCTATCATCATGCCTGCAGCAACCGCTTCGCCATGTAACCATTTTCCATAACCCATTTGCGCTTCAATCGCATGACCGAAGGTATGACCTAAGTTTAGTAATGCGCGAAGCCCTGCCTCTGTTTCATCTTTGGCTACAATTTCAGCTTTTATTGCACAGCATTTATAAATCACTTGCTGTAGGGTTTCTGTATCCAAGGCGTTTAACTGGCTATGCTGCGCAGCTAACGTATCAAGGAACGCAGCATCGTAAATCAACGCATATTTGATGACTTCAGCCATACCCGCAGCAAATTCTCTTGCAGGCAAAGTAGATAACGTCTTGGTATCAATAAAAACAGCTTTTGGCTGATAGAAAGCGCCAATCATATTTTTACCAAGAGGATGGTTTACTGCTGTTTTGCCACCGACAGAAGAGTCGACTTGTGATAATAACGTCGTTGGTATTTGTATAAACGCGACTCCACGCTGATAACAAGCGGCAACAAAGCCCGTTAAATCACCAACGACACCACCACCGAGTGCAATTAAACACGTATCTCGTCCACAATTGTGCTCGAGTAAAAAAGCGGAAATCTTTTCAAACCACTCAAGCGATTTAAACTGCTCGCCATCCGGAATAATAAAGTGCAGCGGAGATTGTGTATCAAAAACACCAAGTAGCTTGTCCAAATATATAGGAGCAACAGTAGAGTTAGTGATAATAACAGGACGATTTTGACCGACATATTGCTTAAGTCGCACTTCGTCAGATAAGAGGTGTTCACCAATAAAGATGGGGTAGCTGCGCTCGTTTAAATCAACCTTTAATTCAAGCATGGCTTCCCCTCCTACGGTGTTTTAATTAGAAATCTAACTTTTCAATAATTTGGTTTGCAACTACTTTCGCGCTTTGCTCATCCGTTCGAACAACGTGATCGGCCACTTCTCTATAAAGTGGTTCACGCTCATCGGCTAAGCGCTCTAGTACGTCACGTGAGTCTTCACTGGTTTGTAGTAATGGACGACGCTTATCACGCTGAGTACGAGCTACCTGTTTTTCGATTGGCGTTTCTAGGTAAACAACAATACCACGCGCAGACAATTTGTTGCGCACTTCTTTGCTGATCACTGAACCGCCACCTGTCGCTAACACAATGCCTTGCATTTCTGTCAGATCAGAGATGACGCTTTCTTCACGCTTGCGGAACCCTTCTTCACCTTCGATATCAAAAACCCAAGAAATATCTGCACCAGTACGACGCTCTATCTCCTGATCTGAATCGAAAAATTCAAGGTGTAATTGATCTGCAATGTGACGACCAATCGTGCTTTTACCAGCCCCCATCGGGCCTACTAGAAATATATTACGTTTCTCAGCCATATCTTTTTAGTACAAACGAACTCTAAAATTTGAAATAAAACCCCGCCTAACGACCTGGCCCCAAAATTAAGGAGGGGATTATCTCAGTAATCCGTGAACAATTTCAAGTCAAACTGCGCAAAAAGCGCAATACTTTTATTGTTACGGGCCTATAAACTGTCTTGAATGATCTTAGGTGTTACAAATATCAACAGTTCCCGCTTCTCGTTAATATCACGAGAGTTCTTAAACAATAGACCTAAATATGGAATATCGCCCAACACCGGGATCTTACTTACTGCTGTTTTTACCTCTTGCTGATAAATACCACCAAGAACGATAGTTTGACCATTTTCAACCAGAACTTGTGTTTGGATCTCTTGGGTATTGATTGCTGTTGCTGGGCCATTTGGCGTCTGCACAGTATCACCTTTAGTATCTTGTGTAATCACTAAGTCGAGAATTATTTTGTTGTCAGGGGTAATTTGTGGTGTCACCTCTAAGCTGAGTACCGCTTTTTTAAAGCTAACCGTGGTCGCTCCACTAGAAGATGCCTCCACATAGGGTATTTCTGTTCCCTGCTCAATCCGCGCTTTTTTCTGGTTCGCCGTTGTAATGCTTGGGGTTGCGATTATCTCACCTTTATTTTCTTGCTCTAGGGCTGACAGCTCTAAATCAATCAAGGTGCCATCAGCAAGCTTTGCGATATGCATACCGATACTACCTGCAGGTACCCCCTTAACCCCCAAGTTTACATTTAGGCGGTTATCTAACGAAGGAATAATACCATTAGAAAGTGAGTTGGCCCCTTCGAGTGTACCGGAGATAGCATCACTCCCTTGCTGATCGCTGAACCCCCAACGTACGCCTAAATCTTCTTGTACGGTATCATCCACCGTCACCATTCGCGATTCAATCCGCACTTGCTTCACAGGTACATCCAGAGTTTCAACCATACGGCGGATGCTTTCAATACTACGCGATGTGTCTTTTATCAATAGGGTGTTGGTACGCTTATCCACAGAGACACTGCCTCGATGGCTGATAATAGAGTTAATGTCGGTTTTCAGCAAATCAGCAAATTCTTCCGCTTTTGCGTAATTGAGCTGAATATATTCGCTATATAATGGCTCCAGCTCTTCAACTTGCTGACGTGCTTGTAACTCTTTCGCCTCTCTCGCAGCTAGCTCTTCCGATGGTGCCACCATTAAGATCGAGCCGTCCATGCGTTTATCTAACCCTTTTACCCGCAACACCACATCAAGCGCCTGGTCCCATGGTACCCCATCTAGGCGCAGTGTGATGTTCCCAGAAACAGTATCACTGGTGACTAAGTTAAAGTTATTAGTGTCGGCGATAATTTGTAGCACAGAACGAATAGGAATATCTTGAAAGTTCAAAGTAATAGGTTGACCTTTGTACTCTTTCTGATCTCCAAACGTTTTGTTACCTTCATCTTTTTCTACGGCCAGTGTAAAGATATTATCAAGCTGCTGATATGAGAACTTAAATGCCGCATTTGGTTCAATGACGATACGGCTTTTATTCTCTTCTTTGAAAGTCTCAATGCGCGACACCACAGTACCGAAGTCTAATACATCTAGTTCGTATAACAGATCCTCTGCAATATCAATATGATGGAAATCAGCGATAATTTTGCCACCACGCTCTTGGACATCAATAGCGGCTTGATTATGTTCAAGAAAAGCTAAAATTTTACCTTCACCTTGTTCACCACGGCGAAAGTCAATCGCTTGAATTTGATTGATAAAAGAGGTTACTTTTTCGCTTTGATCTTGCTCTGAAACAATAGGTTGACCAGAAACCTCTACAATCACCAAATTATTTTTCACTTCCGTCTTGTAGAGCTTGAGTTCATCCATATTAATCGCAACAGTAAATCCGCCATCGCGCAGCTGACTGGTGATCCCTTTGATACCTGCTTTGTTAATTTCCAGCATCTTTAAGCTTTCTTCAAATTCAGCTTGCTGAAAGAACAGTTCAAGACTTGTGTTTTCACCATTAACACTCACACTTGGTTCACCGCTCAGCTTTTCATCAAATACCAGCTGAAGCTGAGTTTCCCCCGTTGGAACCGGGTTATAGCGAATGTCATATAACATTGGAATAGCCTGAGCAATTGATGACAGGCCAACAAATGCAGCTCCTAGCACTGACTGAATTATCGTTCGAGTGCCTCTATACGTTAATGTTCTTTGATTATTGTTAGTATTCACTCGAGCCACCTTGTTCTGCCTCTAACATTTCCACTTTGGTTAGTCGTTCTTTCCAACATCCCGTTCCATCAGGAATTAATTCTAACAGCTCTAAATGATCCGCTTGTACACTGAGCACTTTACCATGGTAAAGCCCCATATATTCACCGCGCTGTATTCTATATAAGCCTTGTGTTGCCGCTTCGATTAGCGCCCAACGACCATTCTCTTTTGCAATTATCCCTTTCATTCTTAAATTGTCTAAAGGATATTTTTCTAGTGGGTATCTATTTCTATCAGGATCTGGGTGTAAACAGTTTTTGACCTGAACCATCTTGTTCTCAATCACTTCTGGTTGCGGTGCTACAAATGGGCTACGTAATTGAGATGCACTATATTTAAAAGGCTCGTAGTTTTGCATTTCAGGAATAGGCTCTATCTTTGGTATCGAGCTAGCCTTAACTTGGTCGATAAACTCCTTTTGTTCAGCAGTGCTATCGTTGCATCCTGACATGAACAACACCGACAATGTACAGAGCAACAGTCGGATCATCTCTGGCCTCCTTGTTCATAGCGGTACGTCTTAGCCACCACGCTAAAAACCAGCTCCCCATTGCCAGCATTCTCAATTCTAAAGTCATGTAAGCTAACAATTCGAGGTAATTCTGACACTTTACTGACAAATTCACCAAACTCATGGTATTTACCAATAACTTCTAATTTAATTGGTAATTCGGTGTAAAACTCTTTACGTATTTCAGGCATCCAGCCGATTTTTAAAAACGTTAAACCGCTAGAAGTGCCAACATAAGTTAAATCGTCAAGTAATCCAGGGGTTTCATTTGAACTTGGTAAGCGTCGTAACAACTCAGTAAATTGCGCCTCCATATCAATCATTTGCTGTTTATATAACTCTAAGTTATTTGCTCTTGCATACTTGATACGATAACTCGTTCTAAGCTCTTGCTCTTTTTTCAGCGCTTGCTCATATCGATCAATGGAGCTTGAGACCATCAAGTTATACCCTAGAATGATCATCAAAATGACCACCAAAATAGAACATAAAACTTTAACAGGAAACGGCCAGTGACCGATATTATCAAGCTCTAATTCATTCCAATCTATTTCTTTTAAACTATTTAAGTCAAAGCTCATCTACTTACCCTCCACCCTATTTCGCTTTATCGGCTAGGCTAATGTCATCATGAGATTTGACATAAAAGTGCATCGTAAAATCACTTAATAGTTTTGAACTCTGCTCACCAGCTACAATCCCTTGGATCACTGGCCGTTCAAGCAAGTATGATGATTCAACTTGTCTTAACATTTGTGACAAACGGTTGTTAGACTCACTGCGACCTATCACTTTAATCATATTACCTTGCCTATCAAGACTAGTGAGGTAGACCCCAGCGGGCACAACTCGAGCAATTTCATCTATGATTTGTGTTCCTAAGCTGCGATTTAGCTGCAACTCTTCGATTAGTCTAATACGGCGTTGCAAGTTTTCTTTTTGCTTGTTTAGATCATTAATTTCTACGATACGCGTATCCAATAATGATATTTCACTTTCTAGATAACGGTTTTTTATTTCTTGTCCTGTTTTTAAACCATCATAGAAGCTACCGGCTAGATACATAAAAAGTAAACAAGTTGCAATAATCGCCGCAATAATGGTCAAAAAGATCTGCTGAGATGCCTGTCTTTGTTGCTCTCGCCAGGGAAGTAGATTTATATGTGGCATGATGAAAAGCTCCGTAGTGCCAAGCCCGTAGCCAACGCAAATTGAGCCTTGTGCTTTTGTAGAACATGCCTGTCCACTTTAGGTGCGATCTCCATTTCTGTGAATGGATCAGCCACAATCGTGTGGATACCTAATTCATCGATCAATAGTTTATCTAGCCCTTCCACCAGCGCCGTCCCCCCAGTTAACACAATATAATCAATGTGATCTTTACCACTAGTGGTCATAAACATCTGAACTGCGCGACGTATCTGTTGAAGTAATGAGGTTTGAAAAGGGGCCAGAACCTCGAACGTATAGTTAGGAGGCAAATCCCCTGTCGTTTTCGCAAGTTCAGCTTCATCGTATGTCTTATTATAATAAGCCACGATACTGTTGGTATACTGTTCTCCACCAAACACTTGATCTCGGGTATAAATCGTTTTTCCTGATTGAATAACACTGATGAGCGTAAGTACAGCACCAATGTCAATCATCGCCACGACTTTATCAAAAGCATCGTTTGGTAACTCAGGGTAAATTACATCCATCGCTCGACTCAACGCATAGTTTTCAACGTCCACGACTTTCGCTTTATATCCAGCCTCCTCCAAAGCACCAACTCGTGCCTGCACACTCTCAGTTCGTGCTGCTGATAACAAGACATTTACCTTAGAGGGATCCGCTTCGTTTACACCTATCTTTTCAAAGTCTAGACTTACTTCGTCTAATGGGTATGGAATTAAGCTGTCTGCTTCAATTGCTATCTGAGACTCAAGTTCAGCATCAGTTAATGACACGTCCATAAAGATCACTTTGGTAATGACAGTCTGACCAGATACAGCAACTGCAGCAGATTGTGTAAGTTTTGGAATGCGCCGCTTCATTTTAGTGATCGCATTGCCAATAGCCTCAATATCTTGAATGGCTCTTTCATTTACTGCGCCTTTAGGAATAGGCTCAATGGCAACGGCTTCGACACGATAGCTGGAACTGGTTTTAGACAGCAACACCGCTTTGACACAATGAGAACCAATGTCGATCCCAATCATCAGAGGTGCTTGTTTTTTTAGTAGTTTGCTCAGCATGTGAAGCGCTCGTTTCCTTTTCAGTTTGTGTTCTATAAAAATTTAGCACACAAAAATATTAATCGTTTTTTAATCAAGATATACTAGCAGTGTCTACCTGTAATTGGGAGTCTAACTAGGGATAATTCCGTGAAATTATTGAAAAGATTTTTACAATTCGCTTTTGTTTGTACCCTTTTAGGCGTATTGACACTTATCAGCCTTTATTATTATGTCAAATCTGACATACCAAGTGTAGAGGTTTTGAAGGATGTTCAATTACAAACCCCTATGCAAGTCTTCACACGGGACGGTAAATTAATCAATCAATTCGGTGAGAAGCGCAGAATACCTGTACGTCTACAAGATGTTCCTGAACCGATGCGTAACGCTTTTTTGGCCACAGAAGATAACCGTTTTTATGATCATTTCGGAATAGACCCAATAGGAATTGTCAGATCAGCATTAGTACTGATCACAACCGGTCAAAAGAAACAAGGGGCAAGCACATTGACCATGCAACTTGCGAGAAACTTTTTCTTAACACGAGAGAAAGCCTATATTCGTAAAGTTAAGGAAATCTTTATTGCGTTGCATATTGAGCAGTTATTAACAAAAGATGAAATTTTCGAGCTGTATTTGAACAAAATCGAGCTGGGAAATCGTGCTTTTGGTATTGGTGCGGCAGCCCAGGTTTATTATGGCCGCACACTTTCTGAACTAACTCTACCTGAAATGGCCATGATAGCAGGGTTACCCAAAGCACCTTCGGCACTGAACCCCATTCGTAATCCAGAGCGCGCAAAAAGTCGTCGCAATGTTGTACTAGGCCGTATGTTAGCTGAAAAATATATTACCCAAGCAGAATATCATGCAGCGACTCAAGCCCCTATCACGGCAAAATTTCATGGTGCAGAAATCGAGCTGTATGCCCCTTATATTTCAGAGATGGTTCGCGCGTACATGGTAGAGCGCTACGGAACAGACAAAGCCTATAACTCGGGCATGAGAGTGTACACAAGTGTTGAATCAGAAGTACAACTAGCAGCGCAGCATGCGTTAGTCGACAACTTGCATGCGTATGACATGCGTCATGGCTTTCGAGGCCCAGAAGCCATTTACTGGAACGCACAGAGTGAATCACCGTTAAGCCATGAAGGAATTGTAAGCCGTCTCAATAAAGTCAATGAAATCGGATCATTAAAAGCCGCGGTGGTGTTAAGCATTGCTGAACAAAGCGCTGAAGTCCTACTTAAAAGTGGTGAACAAATTACGCTAACATGGCCAGGCTTAAGCTGGGCACGACAATACATCAGCGAGACACGACAAAGTTTACCACCAAAAACGACGGCGGATATTCTTGCACCCGGTATGCAAGTATTTGTGCGCAAGCAAGACAATCTTTGGATGCTAAGTCAGTTGCCTCAAGCTTCCAGTGCGCTTGTATCGCTCGACCCTAATGATGGCCGTGTAAAAGCCATCGTCGGTGGCTATAGTTTTGAACTTAGCCAATACAACCGAGCAACCCAAGCTAAACGACAAGTTGGCTCAAATATTAAACCTTTTATCTACTCGTCAGCATTAGAGCAGGGCTACACTCTTGCTACTATTATCAATGATGCGCCAATTAACCATTGGGATAAGAGCGTTGGTGTCGCGTGGAGACCAAAAAATAGCCCGGAGGTCTACAATGGACCTATTCGGATCCGCCGTGCTTTGGCTCAATCCAAAAACGTTGTCTCGGTGCGTCTCATTAAAGGTGTTGGGATCAATACGGCCGCAGACCATCTACTCAAATTTGGGTTTCAAGATGCTGATATTAATCGTAGCGAGTCGTTAGCGCTCGGCAGCGCAGCACTCACTCCCATTGAAATGGCAAGAGGAATGGCAACTTTTGCTAACGGTGGGCATCTGATTGAACCGTATTTTATTGATAAGATCACAGATGCATTTGGAACTGAATTAGGCTCTGCAGTACCACTGATTGTTTGTAATGAGCAACAACTAGAAGAGCAGCCTGAGCGCTGTGCGCCACAAATTATTTCTGAACAAAATGCTTTTTTGATTGCCGATGCCTTACACAGTGCAATTTGGGGCGGTGGTAGCTGGAAACACAAGACCGGATGGAGTGGTACAGGTTGGCGTGGTCAGTGGCTAAAACGCCGTGACCTTGCAGGCAAAACAGGTACAACGAATGACTCAGTTGATACATGGTTTACCGGCTTTAATCGAAATGTTCTCACCACAGTATGGGTTGGCTTTGATGATGCTAGCAAATCACTCGGTCGMGCTGCGTATAATGCTAATCTGGGTAAAAACCAGCTCGTTGGTGCCGAAGCTGGGGCGATTTCAGCGCAACCAGCTTGGATAGACTTTATGCGCGAAGCACTCAAAGATGAACCTTTAGCACCAATAGAGCCGCCACCGGGTCTTATTTCAACCCGCATTGATTTAAAAACTGGGCTTTTGTCTCGCAAGAACGATCATACCTCTCGCTTTGAGTATTTCGAGCAAGGTACAGCTCCCACTAAGTACGTGTTAGATACTGATAGCAGCACACCATTTGACAATAGTGCGCCGCTACCAACACACGAAGAATTGTTCTAAACAAAAAATGCCGATGCCTGTATCGGCATTTTTGTTAGTAGTTAAGACCAGGATACAGAGTGGACTGACGGATTACATTTAGAACCAACTATTTTAATCAATTGCTCTATTATAAGACGAGAAAATAGACCACTTAATTAAGCAAATTGGTATAACTATCTGAAGTTCAGGTTATTTCAAATTTTGCGTCAACCAGAATAAATCTGAATGGATCCCAGCAGCGGTCACTTCTTTACCGGCACCAGGGCCTTGGATCACCAGCGGGTTTTGCTCATACCATTTTGTGTGGATCACAAAAATATTGTCACCGGGCGTTAAATTAGCAATGGCGGCACCATTGGGTACATGTGCAATCCCAACTTTTGCACAGACATGACCATTGTTCGCAATTTCCAGCGCCCCGGTGTAACGTAGCACAGCGTCATTTTCACGGGCTCTGGCGTCATGTTCAGCGTAAAAGTCGTCAAGCTGTTGGCGATTTTCCAAAAATTGTAACCACGAGCCTTGCGCCAGATTATCTGGCATTAATGGTTCTAGTTCAATCTCATCTAACTCAAGTTCAATACCCAACTCTCTTGCCAAAATTAGCAACTTTCTCTGCATATCACGACCAGACAGGTCTTCTCTCGGATCAGGTTCGGTAAACCCAAGTGCTTGTGCGCCCAGTACTAACTCAGAAAAAGCCTCAGAGCCGTCATAACGACTGCACAACCAAGATAGAGTACCAGAGAAAACCCCCTCGATTCTCACAATTTCGTCGCCGCTATTTTGCAGATCCGCTAAGGCAAAGTTAACAGGCAACCCAGCTCCAACACTGGTGTTATAACGCCATAATAAGTTACGTTCTTGCAGTTTTTGCCGTAGTTGTGTGTACCAGTTGTGCTTCGCTGTACCTGCGTATTTATTGGCGCTGATCAGATGACAGTCATGTTCTACAAACTGTGGATATAATGCACTAAAGCGCTCGCTTGCGGTAATATCAATAATTACTTTATGTTCGTAATCAAGCTCTTTGATGCGAGTAAACAACTCAGCTTCGTTATATTCTATGGCTTCATTTTGCCATTGCTGCTGCCATTGGGCTAAGTTTAATCCACTTGGACAAAACAACATTTGTTTTGAGCGCAACAATCCTACCAACTTCAGATCAAAGTGCTCACTCAGTTTGTCAAACTGATCTTTACACTGCTCAATAAAAACCTCACCTACATTGCCAACACCAGCAACGATGACTGCGAGCTCTCTGCCTTTATTGACAAGCCGTTCATGTAATACTGCCAAAACATCACTATCAATAGACTGATCAGTTAGTACTAAACTATAGTTTTGTGCTTGTAATACAAAACGGGTCACTATCGCATTGTCGTCTAGCAATTCTAAAGCTTGCTGGTGTAACCCTGCGATATCTTGACTTGGCGCAACAACAGCAAAGCCTTGCACTTGTGATTCAATGATATTTGCACGAGGCTCTAAGGCATTGATAACCAGATGGCTAAACTCGGATGGCACCAATAAATGCGCCTCTCCACCTTTGATAAAGTGATGAATACTGTGCTGTATTAGTTGGCTAAGCTGTTTTACCTCACCACTATTTAATTTTTCAACACGCAGTAAATCTAGTTGTCCAAAAGTAGTGATAAAGCGCTTCTCTTTACTATAACCTGCTTTAACAATTTCAGTGCCTAGTGCGTCTGAGTCAAAACTACTTCGCACTAGTAGCTTAATATCAGTACCTTTCAAGGGAGAGAGTGTTTTTGCATGCAGGACAGGGTTCCCCAAACGTGCTAATAATTCAGCCTGACTTCGACATACTTTAGCGTATTTTATTGCACTACTGACTTTACGTGGATCGGTACTAAATACGCCTGTGGTATCTGTCCAAATCGATACCTGAGTGGCATCAATATAATTGGCCAGTAAAGTCGCACTGTAATCGCTTCCATTGCGTCCCAAAGTCACCGTTTCACCTTGACTATCTGCTGCAATAAAGCCGGTAACAATATGCACAGCATTGTCACCAATTGCGCTGTAACACACCTCTTTATTCAACGCATGTAATAATACACCATCCTGTTGCACAAATAGTTTTCTAGCGTCAATATCCCGAGCTTCAATACCTTGTGAGCTTAAGTAGTTGGCTAGGACACGAGCCGACCACAACTCCCCATGCGCCAGTAGACTGGCATAGTGAAGTGTGCGTGCTTCACGCGCTTGCGCCAGAGCCTGCAATTCGTTCACGAGCTGCTTGAGCAAAGCAGCATGCCTATCGCCGGTAAACAGCGCATCTATTAATTCACGTTGATGGTTTTCAACTTGTAACAAGACGTCGTTAAAAGCGCGCACATCTTGCTGCTCAAAACTCTGCCATAGCTTCACCAAAGTATTGGTTGTTTTTCCCGCAGCTGAAACCACTACGCTATCACCTAACTGACACTGCTCTAATATTATCTTAGCAACAGCCTGATAGCGCTCTGCAGAGCTTAAACTAGAACCACCAAACTTATGTACTACTTTTGCCATTTACTCACCACAACGCAACGGTATGTGCAGGCGTAAGCTTAAATGACTTCGCGTCATCACTTGCCTGGCTGTCATCAATACTGGAAAATCCGGCTTCAAGATCTGCGATTAAGTCTTGCACATCTTCAATGCCCACTGAAATGCGAATTAAGGTATCGCCAACCCCAGCTTCGAGACGTGCCTGAGGTTCCATTCCTGCGTGTGTCATGGTCGCAGGATGGCAGATTAAACTTTCAACTCCACCTAGTGATTCGGCGAGCGAGAACTGCTTTAACGAAGTTAAAAATTTAGCCGATGTCTGTAGATCACCCTTAATATCAAAGCTCACCATACCACCAAAGCCTAGTTGTTGTTTTTTTGCTAGCTCATGCTGTGGATGCGACTTGAGACCGGGATAGTATACTTGACTCACATACGGCGACTTCTCTAAGTATTCAGCAATCTGCTGCGCATTCTCTTGATGTTGGCGTAAGCGTACGTTAAGTGTGCGCAGTCCACGCAATGTCAGATAACTATCAAAAGGCGCGCCCGTAATACCAATGTTATTTGCCCACCAAGCCAACTCATCTCCTAGCTCTTGCGTGCGCGCTATCACTGCACCACCTACCACATCGGAGTGACCGTTAATATATTTAGTGGTTGAGTGAACAACAATATCGACTCCAAAAGCGATAGGGTTTTGTAATGCTGGTGACAAGAAGGTATTGTCTGCCGCAACTAAAGCACCGATCGCATGCGCAGCGGTTACAACTGCTTCAATATCGGTTAATCGTAAAATTGGATTACTTGGTGTTTCTATCCACACAAGTTTAGGCTGGATTTTTTCTAGTTTCTCAAGGCTTTCTGGCTGGGTTAAATCCACTACTTCTACTTTGAGTAGCCCACGCTTTGCCAATGACGTAAATAAACGATAACTGCCACCATAGCAATCGTGGGGGATCACTAAAGTATCGTCATGGTTTAATAATTGAGTTACTAGGTGAATAGCCGACATACCTGTTGCGGTAATAATGCCACGTTGACCTCCTTCAAGTTCGGTTAACGCTTGTGCCAACACATCACGATTAAAGTTACCACTGCGGCCATAGTCATAATCACGCTTGGTATCAAAATCTGCAAATGAATAGGTCGTCGACAGGTAAAGGGGCGGAACCACTGCACCATGTGCTTTGTCAGCTTCTATACCGTGACGCACTGCAACCGTCGATTTTTTAATTTGACTCATAGGGTCACCTAGATAGTTGGATGTTTAGACGTCTAAAAGGTTAGAGCAACGACAACTAGAAGTCAAAACATTTATACTGCTAAATGGCTAAATAACTAGTATTTGACTATCTTTTTTAAACCGATAAAATTTCGCCACTTAAGGCGTTGCTAATACGACTGAGTTATTGAAAACTATGGCAGAGATCTATAGTTCTCGCCATAGCGGATTAATTTGCTCAACTATTCAAGTTCAGGTCTTATCTTTACTCTTTAAAGATTTCCCTGCTCCACATGCTTAGCTGAACAATATCAATCAGAACCCAGTCATATTGGCATTGATGTAACTGAGGCAAGTACACAATTATGGCAAAATGGAATGGTGAGTATATTCACCCATATGCAGAACACGGTAAAAAAGCAGAGCAAGTAAAAAAAATCACAGTGAGTATCCCTTTGAACGTGCTCAAAGTACTTACTGATGAACGTACGCGTCGTCAAGTAAATAACTTGCGCCATGCAACAAACAGCGAGCTATTATGTGAAGCCTTTTTACATGCTTTCACGGGTCAACCACTTCCAAGTGATGAGGACCTGAGAAAAGACAACCCAGAACGTATTCCGTTAGAAGTAAGACAAATAATGGAAGAGCGTGGTTTAGAGATCCCTGAAATAAACGAAGAATAATACCAATTTTCTTAATTAAGTGGTTTATTTTGAGGCGAGAAAATCTTGTCGATAACTAGGCAAAAATTTTGCTATTTAGTTGTTCTAAATGAGAAATTTTTAACGCTGTTAGCGTCAGATTTACTCCTTCAAATTGAGCAAGTATTAAGTCAAATTGGTATAATATCGACTCTTCATTTTTCACGGAAATAAAGACACAAAAAAGCCTCAATCGAGGCTTTTTTCATACTTATAGCTGGAATCGCTACAAGCAGTTATTTCTTAATACAAGGCAAATTTGTGCGTCAATAGCTGGCCTATTACAAACAAATTTACCGCAGAAGTAAGGGATAACAACGGCTAGAGAGAAAATTATTATCCCAGTTTAGGTTATTTTATTCCATATAACCCAAGGGCATCTCGATTTGCGCTACGCCAGATTCAACCGCAGCAGTAGCCACCGCTTTTGCTATTCGAGGTAACAAGCGAGGATCCATCGGTTTAGGGATAATGTATTGCGGACCAAACTCAAGGCTGTCGACATCAGCTGCTTTTAACACCTCTGCAGGTACTGGCTCTTTTGCAATACTTCTAATAGCCTCAACTGCCGCAATCTTCATTTCGTCATTGATAGCTGTAGCACGTACATCTAGTGCACCACGGAAGATGAACGGAAAACATAGCACATTGTTCACTTGGTTTGGATAATCAGAACGACCTGTTGCCATAATCAAATCATCACGAGCACCATGTGCAACATCAGGGCTGATCTCAGGATCTGGGTTCGAACATGCAAATACAACTGGCTTATCAGCCATTAATTTTAAATCTTCAGCAGATAGAAGATCTGGGCCTGAAACGCCAACAAATACGTCAGCCTCTGCAATCACATCCTGTAACGTGCGCTTATCCGTATTATTTGCAAACAGCTCTTTGTATTCGTTAAGATCGTCACGACGAGTATGGATCACGCCTTTTCTGTCTAGCATATAAATATGCTCTCTTTGTGCACCACATTTTATAAGTAGCTCCATACACGCTATTGCAGCGGCACCTGCTCCTAAACACACGATGATCGCATCATGAATATCTTTACCTTGGATCTCAAGTGCATTGAGCATACCAGCCGCAGTCACAATTGCAGTACCGTGTTGATCATCATGGAAAACGGGTATATCACAGCGTTCAATAAGCGCGCGCTCAATTTCAAAGCACTCTGGCGCTTTGATATCTTCAAGGTTAATCCCGCCAAAAGTATCTGCAATATTCGCTACTGTATTGATGAAGTCTTCAGTGGTGTTATGTTTAACTTCGATATCAATCGAGTCCAGTCCAGCAAAGCGTTTAAATAACAGAGCCTTACCTTCCATAACTGGTTTCGAAGCCAAAGGACCTAAATTACCTAGTCCTAAAATAGCAGTACCATTACTGATCACAGCTACCATGTTCCCTTTACCTGTATAACGATAGGCATTCGCAGGATCTGCCGCGATTTCACGTACTGGCTCGGCAACACCAGGGCTGTATGCGAGTGCTAGGTCTTTTACGGTCTCGGCAGGCTTAGTCAGCTCTACGCTGATTTTACCTGGAACGGGCTTCTCGTGATAATCTAGAGCTTGTTGACGAAAATCTGTMATGGCGCGATATTTTCCTACGAAGTTAATGTGAGAGTGTGCTAAACATTCGCATTCTGAGTGTCGGTTGCATCCATATTTACAACCACAAACAGTGCGATTAACTATATGAGCGACGACATAAAAGTACTCAAAAGCACAGTGCTTTAAGCAGATGTCAATAGGACATATAGGTAATCGACCGTCATCACACAATACCGAGTTTTCTTCATTATTCAAGTAAAATCAGGTCTATCCACTTACACGGTATTTATTCGTATTTTCTTCGACGTTCTCTTCAATTTTAAGAAAAATTTCACAATTTAGACCTGCAAAAGTAAGCAAGTAAGTGGTTAAAGACAAGTCAAAGTGATGAAAAATAGCACTAGCGTAAAATACCATGACTAAAGAGCAATATTTATAATTATTACTAAATTTAACTGCACAATTGAGACATTTAGAAGCACAAAGTACGATTTATTACTGTGAAGTATAGTGTCTAGTAATATAATTAAATATATTCGTTTTCTGCCTAGGCACAACTTAAGCTCATTAATAGCCAATATTAACATGCGAAATAGAGCTATTACTCTATTCTAGGTTACAGTAAAGATTTGCTGCCAAATCAGTTGATTTTAAGATTTAAAAGGCGGGAGTGTACCAAACACAAGCAATCAAACACTGCCTATTTGTATACATTATTATAATTGCTATTGAACCGTAGGCACAAAAAAAGCACCCTAGGGTGCTTTTTTCGACTAGACCAACAAGATTACTTCTTGCTGCTAAGTGCACCGAAACGCTTGTTGAAGCGATCAACACGGCCACCTGTATCAAGGATCTTCTGCTTACCTGTGTAGAACGGGTGACACGCAGAACATACGTCTAGGTGAATATCTTTACAAAGCGTTGAACGAGTTTCGAACTTGTTACCGCAAGAGCACGATGCTGTGATCGTCTCGTAATTAGGGTGAATACCTTCTTTCATAGCAACCTCTAGTTAAGGCCGTATCGCTCTCCAAACCCGAAGTCTGGCACCATACGTAGTTATACAAAATTGTGGAGGCGTATTTTAGTGGTTAACTGGACAATCTACAAGCAATATTTCAGAGTTTTTTATCGTCATTGCTGGGGCTGTTTTCCAATACCATAATCTTAGGTATATACTTCGAGCCTGCGCTCACTTTATGGGATTGAAATATATGCTCATTCTTGAAGTAGCTTTGAAGCTACCATTACACCGCACATTCGATTATTTGCTACCAGCAACGATGCACGTTGTAACTGGGATGAGAGTAACGGTTAATTTTTCTAACCGTCGCTGTACTGCTATCGCACTCAATATAAAAGAGCGCACTGATGTGCCACAAGAGAAACTTAAACAGGTTATCGCAGTACTCGACGAACAGCCTGTTTTAAATCAGGCACAATTACATTTTTTGCATTTTGTCTCACAGTACTATTGCCATCCGATTGGTGATACATTATTCACAGCACTCCCTGCCGTGTTAAGAGATGGTGGCCACCCAGATAAAACCCAGATCCCTGTGGTAAGGTTAACGGAAAAAGGGCAAACACTCCCCACACTACGCGCCAAAAAACAACAAGCTTTGCTTTCTCAGTTATATGAAGGTGGCGCAATAAAGTTAAGCGAACTCAAGGCGCTTGGGTTTGCGAGTCAAACCATCAAAGCGCTCGAGGCCAAAGCACTAATAGTACAGTCTATTGAACATGACAGCGACTGGGCACAAAACGAATTGCACCTAGGTGACAAGCCACGCCTAAACGATCAACAGGCTACCATTTGCAGTGCAATTAATGCACAAGTTGGCTACCGGACTTTCTTAATAGAAGGGGTAACGGGCAGCGGGAAAACCGAAGTGTATTTGCAAAGTCTTGAAAATATACTCAAGGCTCGAAAACAAGCGCTGGTATTGGTCCCAGAAATTGGCCTCACACCGCAAACCGTTAACCGTTTTAAGAAGCGTTTTACTGATCTTCCTATCGATCTATGGCACTCCAATTTAACCGATAACGAACGTCTACATACGTGGCGACGCGCCGAAAAGGGATTAAGCGCATTGGTAATCGGCACTCGTTCAGCCATTTTCTTACCGTTTAAGAGTCTTGGTATGATCATCGTTGATGAAGAACATGACAACTCTTTTAAACAACAAGAAGGTCTTCGTTACCACGCAAGAGATCTCGCTGCATTTCGTGCTCACCAAATAAACTGCCCTCTGCTTTTAGGAACAGCAACGCCCGCATTGGAAACGCTACACAAAGCCATTAATAACAAATATCAATTGGTGACGCTAAGTAAACGCGCACAAACTCAACATGATAACCAGTTTCACCTAGTCGATATGAAAGGCCAACCAGAGCAAGGCGGGTTTTCACCAATGAGTTTACATTGGATAGAAAAAACACTTAACCGCGCAAAGCAAGTGATGGTGTTTTTAAATCGACGCGGCTTCGCCCCAACATTAATGTGTCATGAGTGTGGATGGCTTAACACCTGCAAACACTGCTCCACCAGCGCCACATATCATAAAAATATGAATCGTTTGGTATGTCATCACTGCGGTGAACAAGATTTTGTGCCAAGGCAATGCCCTGACTGTGGTAGTACTCAAATTATGCCTACTGGGCTAGGTACTGAGCAGCTAGAAGGCTTTTTAACCGAACGCTTTGCGGATATTCCCGTCACTCGGATTGATCGCGATTCTACACGCCGAAAAGGTAGCCTTGAAAGTGCACTAGAAGACATAAACCAAGGAGGGGCACGTATATTAGTTGGCACGCAAATGCTAGCCAAAGGGCACCACTTTGCCGATGTCAGCCTTGTCGTGATCTTAGATGTAGATTCTGGTTTGTATTCTTGTGATTTCAGAGCGACTGAGCAGATGGCTCAATTAATTACGCAAGTTGCGGGACGTGCAGGTCGAGCCGGTGAAGCAGGAACCGTGCTACTACAAACCCATTTTCCAGAGCACCCACTATTACAAGATTTAATCAACAATGGTTACGGTGACTTTGCAAGATATGCACTAAAAGAGCGTGAAGAAGCCATGCTCCCTCCTTTTGCACACCTGGCTATCATTCGTGCCGAAGCTACCAACATCAACACTGTGTTGCAGTTTTTATCAGATTTGGTTCCAGCTACCCCCTATCCTGGTATACAATTGCTAGGTCCAATTCCTGCGCCGCTTGAAAGAATTGCAGGAAAGTTCAGGTATCAGTTACATATACACGCACAACAACGCACTGTGCTTCGCAACTATCTTTCGCAACTTGCGCGCTATATTTCAACGCACGAGTCTGCAAACCGAGTTCGCTGGAGCATAGATGTGGATCCAATGGATAGCTATTAGAAACCAATGACTCATGGCACAGCACGATTACATCAATAAAAAACCCAAAGGGAAAGGCAAAACAAAACCCGAGAAAACCACAAAATTTCCTGTTGTAGCAACTATCGCTGCATTACTGTTAATTGGTGGTTTTGCTTATGGTCTATGGTTTATCAAGACCAATGCGGATCCTAAAGAAGTAGAGCAAGCTAAAAATCCACACCCTGCTCAAGAGCAAACCGTGGTTAAACCAAAACCGCGCCCACCTGAGTTCATCGAAGAAATCAAAAATCATGAAATCACGGTAGAAGTCAAAGAAATCGAAAGTAAAGGCCCCTATCAAATGCAATGCGGGTCATTTAAGACCCACGCTCAAGCTGAAGCAATGAAGGCTAAAGTGGCATTTGCGGGTCTAATCGCTGAGATCCGCCGTACAGAAGGCAGCAATGGTGTGTGGTATCGCGTTCGTTTAGGGCCTTATGATACTAAGCGTTTGGCTGAAAGTGACAAAAACAAGCTACAGCGAGTCGGGATATTTGGCTGTGGGATTTGGGGCTGGACTTGATTTTTATCAGTCTACCCATATTTCTTACTAATCTTGAGTTACACGGGTACAAACCCGGATAAGGATTACTATGACTACCATCGTTAGCGTTCGTCGAGATGACAAAGTGGTTATCGGCGGTGATGGCCAAGTTTCACTTGGTAACACAGTTATGAAGGGCAACGCGCGTAAAGTACGCCGCCTATACAATGGTAAGGTACTGGCTGGTTTCGCTGGCGGTACAGCAGACGCATTTACATTATTTGAACGCTTTGAAGCTAAGCTTGAGATGCACCAAGGCCATCTCACCAAAGCAGCCGTTGAAATGGCAAAAGATTGGCGCACAGATAGAGCGCTGAGAAAGCTTGAAGCTTTGCTTGCAGTAGCCGATGAAACCGCCTCACTTATCATCACTGGTAACGGTGATGTTGTCCAGCCTGAGCATGACCTTATTGCTATCGGCAGTGGTGGTAATTTCGCACAAGCGGCAGCAACTGCACTAATTGAGAATACAGACTTGAGTGCGAAAGAGATCGTAGAAAAGAGCCTAAAGATTGCGGGCGACATCTGCGTATTTACTAATAATTTCCAAACTATCGAAGAATTGTAATAGGACTCGTCATGACAGCTATGACTCCAAGAGAGATTGTGCACGAGCTTGATCAACATATTATTGGTCAGGATAAAGCTAAAAAAGCCGTTGCGATTGCACTACGTAACCGCTGGCGTCGTATGCAGCTTGATGAAGAGTTGCGTGCAGAAGTTACACCAAAAAATATTCTGATGATTGGCCCAACCGGTGTTGGTAAGACTGAAATCGCCCGCCGTTTAGCAAAGCTGGCAAATGCACCATTTATTAAAGTCGAGGCCACCAAATTCACTGAAGTGGGCTATGTTGGTAAAGAAGTTGAAACCATCATTCGTGACTTAGTTGAAGTGTCTTTTAAACTGACCCGTGAACAGCAAACCAAAAAGTTTAAGTTCCGCGCAGAAGAAGCAGCAGAAGAGCGTATTTTAGATGCACTTTTACCACCTGCAAAAGATGCCTGGGGTGAGTCTCAACCAAATGAAAACTCATCGACACGTCAAGTATTTCGCAAAAAACTACGCGAAGGCCAGTTAGATGATAAAGAGATTGAGATAGACATCGCTGAAACGGCTCCTCACGTTGAAATTATGTCACCTCCTGGTATGGAAGAGATGACCAATCAGCTACAGAGCATGTTCCAAAATATGTCAGGTGATAAGAAAAAGAGCCGCAAGCTAAAAATCAAAGAAGCACTTAAGCTACTAATTGAAGAAGAAGCTGCAAAGCTGGTTAATCCAGAGGAACTTAAAGAGCAAGCTATTGAATCGGTTGAACAAAACGGTATCGTGTTTATTGATGAAATCGATAAGATTTGTAAGCGCGGAGAGTCTTCAGGGCCTGATGTTAGCCGTGAAGGTGTACAGCGTGACTTGCTACCACTTATCGAAGGTTCTACGGTTAATACAAAGCACGGTATGGTAAAAACTGACCATATTTTGTTTATCGCATCAGGCGCTTTCCAAATGGCTAAGCCGTCGGACTTAATCCCTGAACTACAAGGCCGTTTACCCATTCGCGTTGAGCTAGAAGCGCTTACTGCTGGTGACTTCAAACGTATTCTAACTGAGCCAAATGCTTCTCTTACAGAGCAGCAACAGGCACTACTTAAAACTGAAGACGTTACTATCGACTTTACCGATGATGCCATCACCAAACTGGCTGAAGCTGCATATCAGGTCAACGAGAAAACTGAAAATATCGGTGCGCGTCGCCTTCACACTGTGATGGAAAAGCTGATGGAAGAGATTTCATTCGATGCCAGTGAAAAGGCCGGTGACACCTTAACGATTGATGCTGCTTATGTTGAACAACATTTAGATATGCTTGTTCAAGACGAAGATCTAAGCCGCTTCATCTTGTAAAAGAAAGTCAAAAAGGCGGAGCAAAGCTCCGCTTTTTTATGAATAAAGACAAGTTAAGTTATACCGATTATCTTAATTGATTGGCCTATTTTGAGGCGAGAAAATCTTCTCAATAACTAGGGAGAATTTCTCTATTTAGTCTGAGGCTTGGATAGGGAGTGTTTCAACTCATTGTTGCTAAAGCACAACTTAGTTTTTCCCTTGTCTAGCCAGAAAGTTTTAGGGAAAACACCGTTTCCGCGTCCTGCTCTCGCTAAGGTATCTACATCCTGTAGGCAAGGCATGGCTATTGGAAGTGAATTCAACGCAGTTAGCGTCAGATTTACGCCTTCAAATTAAACAAGTATTAAGTAAATTGGTAGCAGCTATTTTGGTTCAGGAATGGCTGTATAATGCACTACCCTTCATATTGCTTGAAGAGTTAATTTCATTGGTATGGAACAGTATGTATCAGGTAACTAAACTTCACTATCACACGCTAAGCAAAGTACTCGACGTTTATTTTGAGGACGGCAGCTACTACTGCCTAAAAGCCGAATACTTACGAACACATTCCCCATCTGCAGAAGTTCAAGGGCACACTCCTGCACAAAAACAGTTGGTACTAAACAAACAAAGTGTGAGCATCAAAGCGATTGAACCCATTGGCCATTATGCCRCACGGCTTATTTTTGATGATGGTCATGAATCAGGGCTCTTTAGTTGGCAATACCTACATACCATAGCCACACAACACGATAAATTATGGCAGGAATACTTGGATGCGGTAGAAAAGCATCACGCCAAAAAGGACAGCGTACCTATCAAGTTTGTGCCTTAATCAAACTTCCATAACAATGCCTGCAGCTCATGGTACTGAGTAAAGTCTTCTGAAATACAATGTACGTCTCCATATTTTGATTACAGACGTATACAACTTCTTGCTTTACCCTAGCATATTGCCTCGCAATATCTGAAAATGTAATTAACCTGAGGTTTGGATAAGGAATGCTCTAGCTCTTTGTTGTTAAAGTACAGCTTAACTTACCACCTTGTGTAGCTAGAGAGTTTTAGTGGAAACACCGCTTCCGCGTCCTGCTCTCGCTATGGTACCTCATCCTGTAGACAAGGCGAATTTACACACCAGTTTATGGCTATTGGAAGTGAGCTCAACGCAGTTAACGCTAAAACTGGCTGCTAAAAAGGCATTAATTATCCGCAGCTCAGGTTATACCTTAGAGTCAAAAACAAAAATCCCCACTATCAATAAGTGGGGACTTGGTATAAATAAGCTGTGGTTTCAGCGTTTATACTGTGTACTTCGCAACCGCCTCATGTAACACGCGCGCTTGCTCTGCCACTTCTTCACTACTTTGTGCATTAGAATGTGCATGCTCAGAAGCGCTCTGTGCAATATCTCTAATTTTAACGACATTCTTATTCACTTCAGAAGCAACTTGATTTTGTTCATCAATAGCAGTGGCGATATGCGTACTCATTTCCATGATCGTTTGCACATCTTGCGTGATCATACTAAGTAGCTCGCCGGCCTTTTCAGCTTGAGAAACACTCTCATTACCCTGTTCACGGCACTGATCCATGATGTTAACTACCTCTCGTGTGCGCTGCTGCAACGTGGAGATAATACTTTCAATCTCTTGTGTTGAATCTTGGGTACGCTGAGCAAGAGAGCGAACTTCATCTGCAACAACCGCAAAGCCTCGACCCTGCTCTCCAGCTCGCGCAGCCTCAATGGCAGCATTGAGTGCAAGTAAATTAGTTTGTTCGGCAATACCACGAATAACATCCAGTACTGAGCCAATAGTCTCACCATCACGCTCAAGTTGAGCAACAACGCTTGAAGCCCCCCCGAGTGACTCAGATAACTGCATAATATGCTCAATTGTAGCAGTCACTTCACGACGGCCTTGCTGGGCATTTTCGTTTGTGGTTTCTGCTTTATGTGCAGCCTCACCTGTATTATGAGAGATATCTTGAATTGTCGCTTGCATTTCAGTTGCTGCGGTTGCCACCATATCAGCTTCATGAAGTTGCTCAGACATACCAGCGCTGGTCTGTGCCGTCGTCTCGGTGAGGTGATTGGTGGCTTCATTTATTGTCGCCAACGCACCGTTTACATCCGCGATTAAATGTCTAAAGTCCGTTATTAAGCTATTGAAGTCTCGCGTCATAATTGTGATTTCATCGTTACCACTTTGCTCGATCTGCAAACTTAAATTATTATCACGACGGATCCGCTCAATCGTCTGATACACCCGTTCAACTGGTTGAATGATGGAGCGGCTGGTTGAAAGCACCAATGTCATTACAATGATACTGGCAACTATAAACACACCTATCGCAACCATTTGTGTTTGATCGACGTTTTCCTTAATCGCGCTTTTGGCTTGCTCCACCACAGCATTCACAATCGCATCGCTTCTCTCAACGATTGCCTTCATCTTCCCTAATGCCCCACTATCCAGATCTAAACCAAGCCTTTCTTGAGCTGCGACTAAACCTGCAAATTTAACTTGATAAGTATTAAGGAGAGTAAGTAGCTGAGATTGATATTGCGAGCTAAAGCCAGCTGCACGGATCTCTTTAGCAAACTGGGTGACTAGGTCATTAAATCGTGTCAAATATTTCGTGTCGAGGCGAAGCATAAAGTCTTTTTCGGCTCTGCGAAGTTGCAGCATAGTCGCAAGCAACTGATAATTTTGCTGCTCTTTTAGCAAAGTTTCGACTTCATGCACTGCTCCCCTAAGCTCGCCATATAGCGCATCTTTTGGGTGCAAACCTATCGTTCTTTGAAGCTCTACAACCTTTTGAAAGTCGGTAAAGTAACTTTTCGTAATCGCCTCAAGCTGATTGGTTTCACTTAAATCAATACCAAACTCAGTAAAAGTAGTTTGAAGTAAATCAAGTTTTGTCTGTAGTAGGCGATATTCTGCCTCAAACTTTTCTAGCGCTTCTTCCTCTTTGTAAAACAGGAAGTTTTTCTCATGCTTACGCATTGCTAATTCATGAATTTCGAGCTCTTCTGCATATTGAATTGACTCATTCAATTTGAGCATAGTTCGAGCTTCGAACATGATCATAAATAACATTACGATTAAGGCCATCCCTACCACTAATGCATTCAATTGCAAACGACGTCTGATAGTTAGATTTTCTAATACCGCCATTGGCTTACCTACAATATGAAATGATCACAGACAGTATAGTTGAAGCCGAAACGGATTACCTCATTCTAATTAGTTATTCTGGGCTGATATTACAAAATAATATATTCAAGCCACCTTTTTAAACATTAAATTAACATCCCGCCATAAATGCTGATGTAGCGATGCGACGTCATGCCATTGTCCTTTTACCAACCACTCAACTAGGTAGTGAGGATCTGATGGAAAGAAAATCGAATGCTCCATTGATGAGTTCAGCCATTCTTCCAAGGCGCCAGCATTTAAATAATTCATCACTTGCGCCAACCCAAGCGAGGCTAAAGTCTGGGCATTATTTTGTTGTTCAAACTGCCCTTCTAGCGGTTTTAATAATAGTTTTTTGCCTAACTTTAACGCTTCACTTGAAAGTTCAAATCCGGCATTCGCAATCACGCCGCTGGTATTTTTTAAGTCTTGAATAAACCCCGCTCTACTTGGCTTTCTAAGGTGAATATGCTGCCGTGAGCTATTTTGGGCTTCTGGGTGATAACAATAAAACTCTTTGTCAGGGAAGTCTTTTAGCAATTCAATCACACTTTCAAGCGCTTCAAATGGAAGGTAAACTAGTACTTTATTGGCGATTGATGCACATTGCTCTTGCTCTGCTTCGTACGGAATGAAGGGAGGAATAATGTGCTTATCAAAAGGCTGCCAATGTACTCCTAAATGGATATCAGCAGGTGCAAAATAGCGGATCAACGCGCGGTGCCAAGGTTGAATAGCGAATTGTGGCACCGCACTATATAGATAAGAAGCTTGATGACTCATCGCAAGAACAGGTACTTTTGCCATTTTTCCAGCCCAAGCACTCACTGGCTCAAAGTCATTAAAAATGAGGTCATACCCTGACACATCAAGCTGCTTAACATCACGAATAAACTCTCCAAATTTAAGCGATTGCAATGTTTTTAAACGATTCAGTTGGCCATGCTCAGTCACAAACGATAAACCACGACAGCTACGGTATTCTCCAAAGTCATGCATATCGAAATAGTTTTTCGACGGGCGACCGGTAAAAAAGTAGTCCACTGACACACCCATGYCGCGAAAGCAATTCGCCATCACCCGTGCTCGAGTGGTATGGCCATTACCTGTTCCTTGAACACCATATAGTATTTTCATAAACTTCCTAACATCAAAATCGCTACACTTGCACATGCAATGCCCATTATGGCACCAAGTACGACATCAAGCGGGTAATGCACGCCAACAATCACTCGTGACAAAGACACTCCGGTTGCCCATATCATTAACGGAAAAGTAGCCAGAGGAAGATGTTCTATTAGACAAGTCGCATATAGCCAAGCACCTGCACTGTGCCCTGATGGCAAGCTAAACTTATCGCTTGGTGTGAGTAATGCTTTTACTGCATAGCAATCACAGGGACGCAGTCGAGCAAAGCGATTTTTAAAATAAAAGTAAAGCGGTCTTTCTATTACAAAAGCCACCATTACCGTTAGCGCAAACTGCTGACCCAGTGGCTCTAAAAAGAGCGCACATGCAATTGCCACCAACACATACAGCCCACCATTACCACTTTTCGATAAGCCTAATGCTATTAACCTAAACCAATTTCTCGGTTTTGGGCAAAACACCACAAAATAAAGTGCAGTGTCTAACTCTGCTAATTTTGCCTTCATTACTTGAGTCACGCTTAATTGCTCACAATATCAGCATAGAAGAGCAAAATAACAAATCGGTGACACTTTTAAGACACAAATATGTAAGTTGAATCAAAGCATTGCTAAGCACAAGTATGAGAGTATACTGGGTAATGATAATCAATATTCGAGGATCCAATATGGAATACAGCACTTCTGATCTTTGCGACCACTTTGCCGATGTGGTGGACGTGCTAGAGCCTATGTTCATCAACTTTGGCGGCCAAATATCATTTTGTGGTCGAATCACTACCGTCAAATGTTTTGAGAATAACGAGCAAATCCAAGATGTGCTGCAACAAGATGGCACAGGTCGCGTTTTACTCGTTGACGGTGGCGGTTCTACCAGACGCGCCTTAATTGATATTGATTTAGCAGAGCTCGCTGTTGAGAATAATTGGCAAGGTATTATTGTCTATGGTGCTGTTCGCCATGTCGATGAATTAGAAGAGAGCGATATTGGCATTCAAGCGATCGCATCTATTCCAGTGGCAGCAGACAGTAGTGGCAGTGGTGAAGTCGGGATCCCTGTAAACTTTGCAGGTGTTTCGTTTTATGAAGATGACTTCGTCTATGCCGACTCGACAGGCATCATCATCTCAGCAGAAGAGCTGGTCTTAGAAGACGAAAACGAAGTAGATTAAACATCAAAAGAATAAGTCATGAATACTGCAGTTCGTATATATGATGAAAACCATATCTCACAATTTGTAAAAGCCAGAGCTGGGGAAACGCGCCTTTGGCAAAATATCAGCTTTTTACAATGTGAGCATGATTATGCAGCATCACTAAAAGATGCTGCACAATTTGGGATCCGCTACGTATTGCTCGGTATTCCCGAAGACATTGGCCCTCGAGCTAATTGCGGTTTAGGTGGCGCGGCACTTGGCTGGCAGGCGTTCCTCCAACGTTTTCTCAACCAACCTAATAACCAATTTCTTGGTGGCGATAAAATTCTTCTACTCGGTGAAGTGAACATAGAAGAAATACAAGCAGCCTCTTGCGAGTTAAGTAATCAAGATACTGAACAGCTAGATAGATTAAGACAGTTGTGCTCAGAGGTCGACAAGCAAGTGATTAGCGCACTGACTCCGATTTTTGCAGCCGGTTTGGAGCCTATAATCATAGGTGGTGGCCACAACAACGCTTATGGTATTTTACAGGCATATCACGGTGCAACTCAACAAGCGGCGTGCGCTATTAACTTTGATCCTCACGCCGATTTTAGAGCATGTGAGGGAAGACATAGCGGAAATGGCTTTAACTATGCGTACCAAGCAGGCAGTTTATCTAGTTATCATGTTATCGGCTTGCATGAGCATAAAAATAATCAAACGATTTTGGAGCAGTTAGGTAAAGCTGGGTTTGGTTTTTCGAGCTATCAAGCAATAAAAACACGGCGAACTTTGAGCTTGCCTGAGGCGCTAGACAAAGCACTCGCACAACTTCCTCATCATGCCCCTCTGGGTGTCGAGTTAGATGTCGATGCAATTATTGAAATGCCAGCTAGTGCACTTACTTATCAAGGCTTTACTTGTGATGATGCAGAGTATTTTGTCTACCGTTTAGCTCAGCATCCGAATACAAAGTACGTCCACCTCTGTGAAGCAGCACCGGCCCAGCATCCACTTGGAGAGCGTACTGGGTTGGCGCATTGTGGCCAAGTGTTAACTAGTCTTGCTAACGCCTACATCAGCACGCGACACACGTAATACCAATTAGCTGAAGCAAGTAAATTGGTATTACAGGTTTTGCTTCAGCCAACTAATCAATACATTACTATTTTGTGGTCTAGAAAAGTAAAAACCTTGAGCTGCGATTGTTCCGATGCTCTTAACAAACTCTAGCTGCCCCGTAGATTCAACCCCCTCACCGATGACTAAACAGTCTTTTTCTTGGTGCATTTCAACAATTCCCTTTACCAAAGACTTTGTATGTCCCATCGACTCAGGCTCCTGCGTCATGCTTCGAGAGAGTTTCACATAATCAAATCGTAATGCGGGTACCTTAGCCAAAACAAGCGGAGCATCCCCGAAACTATCAACACACATTTTTACACCAAGGCTTTTCAACCTACTGATCATCGCAATCTCTTGCTCATTTAACTCAGCCAGCATATTCGCTGGGCATTCAATAATAATAGCCCCCGGACTTAACTGATGATGTAGCAAGGTATAATCAATAAATTCGATAAAGCTTTCACTTAACAGCTCAGCACCGAAAACGTTAATGCTGATCGGTACAGCGATCCCTTCCATCTTGAGCGCCAATGCTATCTCACATGCTCGCTCCAATACATATTGAGCGACAGGAATGGCAAGCCCGACTAAACGAATATCATCAATAAACTCATGTGCACTTAAGATCCCTTGTTTGGGATGTTGCCAGCGCAGTAACAACTCAACAAACTCGATCCCATTATCTTCATGGCGAATAACTGGATGAAAATAAAGCTCAAACTCAGATCTAAAATTGATCTTAGCAAGCTCCGATAACCTAACTTGTTGCTCAAGGCGATGGATCTGCATGCGTTGTTGATAAGGCACTACCTGTTGAAGGCTTTGTTGGTGGGTTGCAATTTGGGAATCGAGTGCCAAAAATACACAGGAGATCAAATTCTCTAATTGACCCATTTCCTCATCACAATTGACATAGCTTGCTCTCATTGTGATTTCTAAAGTACAACTACCAACATTAAATGGCTTTAAGGTGCTGTTTGCGATTTCTTCGATAAGCTGCTCGTGTAAATGATTGCCGTGTTGCAAAGAGCATACAAACGCAAAGTTGAGACCGCCCAAATGTGCCATTTTAGCCGTTTCATTACCATGAGTGATCGCCATCACGTCGCCGGACTGCAAACATTGAGCAACACGGTTCGCTGACTGAGCTAAAAGCAGATCGCCAAACTCACGACCTAAGTGAAAGTTAACCTGTTCAAAGCCCATCAGTCGCACCAGTACAAGCATGCAAGAATGGCCGTTCGTTTGCCTGTATTCATTAAACGCACGCTTAAAACTTTGTCTTCCTGGCAACCCTAAGCTTTCATGCTCAATGTCATCGCTATCCTCTTCCTCCCGACTTAGCATCTCTGTTTGTTGATATGTCTGATAAATCAGCAGCAAAATGTACATAACAACAATAGCAATAGCACTATATTGAGCAGCACTAACCCACACATATTCAGACACAACCCATGAAATTAGCGCAATGATAGCTGTCATACTAATTAATAACATGCCGCTTCTGTGAGTTTGTAAGCCTTCGAATAAATATAAGAGCAATACCAAAGTCAGCAGGTATAAAAGGATGGCGTCACCAGTCAGTGCCAGTGACACAGCAACAATCGCACTAGTCACATGCGCGACTTTTAGCGTTGCGCTGGAGCGCGTGAGTAATAGAGCAAGTGCTCCCATTAGTACTGCGCCAACGATCCCCGCCGTCAATGGCGTAATGAGTAGCACGATTCCTTCAGACAGCAATATTTCTGTGACACTGCCATTTGCTGTTGAAATTGAGAGCATAATTAACTGCTTATAAAAGTTTCATTACTGACTAAGTTTACCCAAGATCCACAAATTTGACAGGTCAGCTATGCCAAATTGATAACTTAACTGAGCAGGGTGAGTAATATTCCATAACGCTAAATCTGCACGCATACCAACCCTTAAAATACCGCGGTCTTTAAGACCCAGTGCTTTGGCTGCATTTCTCGTCACACCACAGAGGGATTCTTCTGGCGTCATTCTAAACAAGGTACAGGCCATATTTAGCATTAACCTAAGTGAACAAAGTGGTGCAGTCCCTGGGTTAAAATCACTGGCTATTGCCATAGCCACTTGATGTTTTCTGAGTAATTCAATCGGGGGCTTTTGTGTTTCTCTCAAGAAATAAAAAGCGCCGGGCAGCAACACAGCTGTCACGTCACCTTTCGCCATCGCCTTAACCCCCGCTTCATCCAGATACTCAATATGATCAGCAGATAACCCTTTAAAGTCGGCAACCAGTTCACTCCCATGCTGATTAGATAGCTGCTCGGCATGACATTTTATTTTTAGTCCCAGAGCTTGTGCTCGTTCAAAAACTTGTTTGGTTTGCTGATATGAAAACCCAACATTCTCGCAAAATACATCCACAGCAGTTGCCAATTGACGCTCCGCAACTAAAGGCAACATCGCATCGCATACTAAATCAATATAAGCTTGGCTATTATCTTTATATTCCGGCGGTAGCGCATGCGCACCTAAAAATGTGCTATGGACATCAATTGGGTGGTGATCATTCAGTAGTTGAWTGATTTCCAATAATTTCAGTTCATTATCAACATCAAGACCGTAGCCAGATTTACTCTCAACTGTGGTCACTCCTTCTCTTAAAAGGCTGTTGAGACGGTCTTTGCCATTTACAAATAAGGACTCTCTATCGGCTAAACGTGTTGCTTTGACTGTGCTTGCGATCCCTCCACCTTGCGCTGCAATCTCCTGATAGGATGCGCCAAGTAACCTTTGTTCAAATTCGTTGGCTCGAGATCCTGAGAATAAAATATGCGTATGGCAGTCGATTAACCCAGGTGTTAACCATTGGCCATTCGCTTTGTGAATGGGCGTCGCTAGCGCATCGATTTCAGGCAGTGATGAACGAGGGCCAAGCCAGCTGATTTTACCGTCCTTGATAGCTATAGCCGCGTTTTCTATTGCTCCATAAGGGTTATCAAGGGCGGGATCCATGGTTGCGAGGTTAACATCAATAATCAATAAATCAGCTTCTAACATTATCGTTTTCCTATCTAAACCTGAATACTCTGAGGTGAAACAGTCCGCAATTGCTCAAATTAGAGAAGTGTAGAGACCATAAATTTATGCCTTGAGTCTAACAGGCAAACTTGTATATACAAGATAAATGTGCCATCTTTATTTACATAAATACTAACTCGAGATAACAACAGTGGCCGATCTTCCAAAGTTTGCGTTGATAAAACAGTATATTATCGACAACATTCGTTCAGCTCGTTGGCACGAGAACGACCGGGTTCCCTCGGAGAATGAATTAGCGGATCAGTTTACAGTGAGTAGAATGACTGCAAGGCGTGCACTAAGCGAGCTCACTGAAGCTGGAATTTTAACTCGTAGCCAAGGGTTAGGTACTTTTGTAGCAAGCTTTAAATCTCAGTCTTCCCTATTGGAGATCCGAAACATTGCTGATGAGGTGAATGCACGTAATGGTAAGTACACCTGTACAGTATTAACGCTAGAATTAATTGCAGCCGTTGCACCTATTGCTATCGCTCTTGGTGTTGAAGCTGATGCACCTGTGTATAGAAGCGTTATCGTTCATAATGAAAATGAGCAACCGCTGCAAGTTGAAGAGCGCTTTGTAAATCCGCTGTCAGCGCCTGAATACCTTGACCAAAACTTTGAACAGATCACACCACATGAGTATTTATCTCACGTTGCACCGCTGACTGAAGCAAGGCATACGGTGGAAGCCATTATGCCAYCACAAGAAGTTTGCCAATGGCTTGGACTGTATAATGAGGAACCCTGTCTGCAAATGATCCGCAGAACCTGGTCAGCAAAAGGGATTGTCAGCTTTGCACGCCTCATTTCACCGGGCAGTAAATACCGACTAGGTGGGCACCTCACCTTTAAACAGAAACAATAAATACAATACGCCGTGGCTAAAGCGCTACGGCAACATCATCAACACACATAATAACGCGCTTATTATGTAAAAAAATAAGCACACAACCTAACGAAGCGAAGTTCAACTATGCTTTCCACTAGACTTCTCACTTAGGTTGTATATACAACAGGAGAGAGCAGAATGAGTGAAAACCCAAGATTAGATCCAAATCGCGAGATCCGCGCACCGCGGGGAACAGAGATCACCGCAAAGAGCTGGCTTACCGAAGCCGCAAAGCGAATGTTGATGAACAACCTTGACCCTGAAGTGGCTGAGCACCCTAATGCACTGGTGGTTTATGGTGGTATTGGTCGTGCCGCTCGCGACTGGGCATGTTTTGATAAAATCGTTGAAACGTTAGACCGCTTAGAAGAAGATGAGACCTTACTGGTGCAATCAGGTAAACCGGTCGGCGTATTCAAAACTCACAGTAATGCGCCTCGTGTCTTAATTGCTAACTCAAATTTAGTACCACATTGGGCGAACTGGGATCACTTCAACGAGCTGGATAAAAAAGGTCTGATGATGTATGGCCAAATGACCGCAGGCTCTTGGATCTATATTGGCTCACAAGGTATTGTACAGGGCACATACGAGACTTTTGTCGCGATGGCAAAACAACACTTCAATGGTGAAGCAAAAGGCAAGTGGATCCTAACCGGTGGCCTTGGCGGCATGGGCGGCGCGCAGCCGCTGGCAGCAACAATGGCTGGTTTTAGCGCCCTCGTTGTTGAATGTGATGAGTCACGAATTGATTTTCGTCTTAACACACGCTACGTCGACCGAAAGGCAACCACACTTGATGAAGCGTTAGCTATCATTAATGAAGCTAAGGCTTCTGGGCAACCAGTATCCGTTGGTCTGTTGGGCAATGCTGCGGATGTTTATGCTGAGTTGGTTGAGCGCAACATCACACCTGATGTGGTAACTGATCAAACGTCTGCGCACGACCCACTAAACGGCTACTTACCGCAAGAGTGGACTATGGCTCAGGCAGCTGCACTTCGTCAAAGCGATCCACAAATGGTTGTAAAAGCGGCGAAACAATCTATGGCGGTGCAAGTGAAAGCCATGCTAACGCTGCAATCGCGCGGAGCTGCAACAACTGATTACGGGAATAATATTCGCCAAATGGCGCTAGAGGAAGGGGTCGATAACGCCTTTGATTTCCCGGGTTTTGTTCCAGCTTATATTCGCCCACTGTTTTGCCAAGGCATAGGCCCATTCCGCTGGGTTGCGTTATCTGGCGATCCTGAGGATATTTATAAAACAGACGCGAAGGTTAAAGCGCTTATTCCAGACGACCCACACCTTCACAATTGGTTAGACATGGCACGCGAGCGTATTCAATTCCAAGGTCTACCTGCTCGTATTTGCTGGGTTGGGCTAAAAGATAGAGCACGCCTTGCACGAGCATTCAATGAAATGGTCAAAAATGGGGAACTCAAAGCACCAATTGTTATTGGTCGTGATCATTTAGATTCTGGCTCTGTAGCGAGTCCAAATCGGGAGACCGAATCAATGATGGATGGCTCCGATGCAGTATCAGATTGGCCGTTACTCAATGCCCTGTTAAATACCGCAGGCGGTGCAACGTGGGTCTCACTGCATCACGGTGGTGGCGTTGGTATGGGCTTTAGCCAACATTCTGGCGTCGTAATTGTGGCGGATGGCACGGACGAAGCTGACGCTCGTTTATCTCGGGTACTATGGAACGATCCAGGTACCGGTGTGATGCGCCACGCAGATGCAGGGTATGACATTGCAAAAGACTGTGCAAAAGAGCAGAAACTTGATTTACCAATGCTGGAAGGAAAGTAAGCATGTACTCACTAAATTTACTCCCAGGCCAGTTGACGCTGAGTATTTTGCGCCAAATCAACCGACACCCTGTATCTTTAAGCCTTGATGAGTCAGCAAAAGCGGCCATTGAAAACAGTGCGGAAACTGTACAACAAGTGATTAAAGAAGGTCGCACTGTGTATGGGATCAATACCGGCTTTGGACTACTTGCTAACACAAAGATTGCTAAAGATGAGCTGGAGTTATTGCAGCGTTCTATTGTACTGTCGCATGCAGCTGGCATTGGCGAGCTGATGGACGATAGTACTGTCCGACTCATGATGGTGTTGAAGATCAACTCGCTATCTCGAGGGTTTTCTGGGATCCGCCTTAAAGTGATTGAGTTTTTGGCAGCCTTGTTGAATGCGCAAGTCTATCCATGCGTACCAAAGAAAGGTTCGGTCGGTGCATCTGGCGACCTTGCACCATTATCACATATGTGTTTACCGCTATTAGGGGAAGGCCAAGTACGTCACCAAGGCAAACTCATTGATGCCAAAGAAGGCTTAAGGATCGCTGGACTAGCACCACTTACATTAGCTGCCAAAGAAGGCCTTGCGCTATTAAATGGTACACAAGCATCCACTGCTTTTGCATTGCAAGGYCTGTTTAGAGCTGAGGATCTTTATGCCCAAAGCTGCGTAGTTGGTTCAATGAGTATAGAAGCGGCGATGGGAAGTCGCTCACCATTCGACGCACGTATCCATGAGGTTCGCGGTCAACAAGGTCAAATAGATACTGCATTTGCGTTTCGCGATATATTGCAAGCTCGCTCTGAAATCAGTGACGCCCATGTAGACTGTGAAAAAGTTCAAGACCCATATTGTTTACGCTGTCAACCACAAGTCCTTGGTGCTTGTTTAACTCAGATCCGCCAAGCAGCTGAGGTTATCCTTATTGAGTCGAATGGTGTTACTGATAACCCATTGGTCTTTGCAGATGCCGGTGACATTATCTCAGGCGGCAACTTCCACGCAGAGCCTATTGCTATGGCTGCTGATAACCTAGCGATCGCGATTGCTGAAATTGGTGCTTTAGCTGAGCGTCGTATAGCCCTGCTCATCGACTCAAGTTTATCAAAATTACCACCCTTCTTAGTTAACAATGGCGGTGTAAATTCTGGCTTTATGATTGCACAAGTCACCGCAGCCGCATTGGCCTCTGAAAACAAAACTCTCGCACACCCAGGCAGTGTTGACAGTCTGCCAACCTCAGCCAACCAAGAAGACCATGTTTCAATGGCCACATTTGCAGCAAGGCGTTTGCAAGACATGGCCGACAACACTCAAGGTGTGTTGGCAGTAGAATACCTAGCAGCCGCACAAGGGCTGGATTTTAGAGCGCCACTTAAACCATCGAATAAAGTAACAGAAGCCCACCATATTCTTCGTGAAGTGGTGACTTTCTATGATAAAGACCGCTATTTCGCGCCAGATATCGAAGCTGCAAATAATTTACTGGAGCAAGCAGCGCTGGCACACCTACTGCCAGCTCAGCTATTACCGTCAACTCCAGTTACATAATCTCAATAAATCGCATGACGATACTCAAAGCCGAGCTCAGTAATACGCTCGGCTTTTATAATGCGCTCCTGAGTTGCAGAGGATGCAAACGTCGGCTCTGGATTACCCAACTGTTTACAGTGGCGTTGGTAAAACGCTTTTCGTGTTGGATGAGACGGATAACAAATGTTATAGATATCTGCTGCTTCCTGCCAGTGAGCAACAATGCTAGTTATCGCCGCAACGACATCATCCCTATGTACCATATTGACTCGAGCATTTGCTGAGCTTGATAACGCTTTACCCGCAACAAACCTGCCAGGCTCTCGGTTTGGCCCTTGTAAACCAGCAAGGCGTGCAATCTTACCGCCACTATTTAGCACCCGCTCTTCAGCACCTCTAAGTATACTAACTCGTAAAGTTGACTTGTCAGCAAGTGCGCCTTGCTCATCATATTCCGCGTCAGCTGTGTCATAAACCCCAGTGCTAGAACAAAGCAAAAACCCTTTAGCAGACATTTTCTTGGCCAGAGATAAAGCCTGCTCTAAGGTGTTAAGGTAATTACTATCAACCTGTCTGGCTCTTGGCGGGATAGCACAGATCCAATAAGCATGTTCTAGGGTCACAGAGTGCTCAACTTGGCCTTGCTCCGTCAACACGAATTGTCTAGACCAAGGATGAGTATGATGTAATTGTGTTCTCGTCCCCTCAACTTGCCAACCTTGTAGCTGAGCGTGTTGACATATTGCCTCACCTAACCACCCTGCACCTAATACCACAACATTACGATTTAATACTTTCATCTTAATATAGCCTTACCCTTTGAGTTCACTTGTATTATCTATGTAAAACAAGTCAACGCAAACGGTAGCGTTCTGTTTTTATCTATGGTTTTATTATTGCTTGCATAAGCTAAAAATAAGAACTGTCATGCTCGAGAATTTATCCCTAAGAAAGAAAATATTGCTGTTGATCGGCGGCACTATTTCGATGTTGTTAATCATCGCATCAAGCTTTTTTGTAAATCATATCGCAACACTCTCAAGAGACGGGATTGAACGAGAAACACAAAGCTACATTCAGGCTGAAAAACTTGTCATGGAAGCATTTTTTGGTCAGTACGGCAAAGTCGTTGAAACCTTTGTCTCTACCCCACATAACATTCATTGGTTCGAGAATTACAAAACACGCGGTGCTGATCTTAGTCGCGATAAAGATTATCAAGAGGTTAACGAAGACTTAGTTCGGATAGCCCGTGGTGATGAAAATATTCTCTCGGCTTTCATCGCGTCTGCCAATACCGGTGAGTACTTTAAAGAAAACGACCGAACTTCAGCTTATTCTGATGGCAGACCTTACTACGCTTACAAGCGTCCTTGGTGGCAAGAAACATTAGATGTCGGTCAGTTGTATGTTGGCCCAATTGCCACAGATATAAACACAGGGGCTGTTTCAGCCGTGATCCGTCAACCTATTTATGGCAGTAATGGCAAATTAGTCGCTATGGGTGGTGTTGATCTGCAAATTAATAAATTAAATGACATGGTGGAGCAAATCCAGTTTCAAGGTAAGGGCTATGGCTTCTTACTCGATGGTGATTTAAAAGTGGTACATTTATCCGAGCGCACGGGGCATTCACTTTCAACAACAGACGAAGGTGCTAAGGGAAAAGAAGGACTAGATGGACTGGAGTCTCAATTTAATAATACCCATGGTTTTGCAGCTCTTAACAATGCAATAAAAAGTAACCCTGTAGGCTTTGCAAGTGTCACTTTCAAAGGACAGGAATATTATGTTGTATACGATAATGTAAAACTAGACAATCCACTTTTAGATTGGCATGTCGGCATCCTTATACCTGTTTCTTTAATTAACGAACCTGTCGACGAAGCGGTGATGGGTATCATCACCATTTTGATTGTTATTATAATGATTATTGTGGCCATGATTTTTATCGCTACACAGATGATCACAAGGCCGATTGTGGCGCTGACAGAAACCATGCGTGATATTGCATCTGGAGAAGGAGATCTAACAAGGCGCATCGACATTGCCAGTAAAGATGAAGTAGGCCAACTTGCCCATCATATGAATACCTTTATTGATAAGTTAAGAGCCATGATGCTGGATACCGCAGCACAAGCACAGCAACTAAGTAGCGCATCGGCACAACTACGTGAAGTATCAAACAACACAAATAGTGAAATTCAGCGTGAGAAAGAGCAAGTAGATAGCGTCAGTGCTGCGGTTACTGAAATGGCCGCAACCGTTACAGAGATCTCTCGCAACGCACAAGAAACAAATCAAGCTGCTGACGTCGTGCAACGTGTGACCAATGAGGGAGCAAGCCGCTCTTCACAAGCACAAGACGTAATGACTGAATTGGCACTACATATTGGTGAGGCAGCAAAAGTGGTAGCAGGTCTTGAGCAAGAAACCAGCAACATTGGTGCAGTGATAGATGTGATCAATGGTATTGCTGAGCAAACCAACTTACTAGCGCTAAATGCTGCAATAGAGGCAGCTCGTGCAGGTGAGCAAGGTAGAGGGTTTGCCGTTGTAGCAGATGAAGTAAGATCACTTGCAAGCCGTACACAAGAATCAACCGACGATATTCGTAATATGATCTCCCGCTTGCAGCAAATTGCGCAAAAAGCCTCTGTTATGATGCAACAAGGACAAGATCGTGCAGAAGGCACTGTTGAAGAAACTCAAGCAGTCCTTAACGCTTTAACAGAAATTACAGAATCAGTAAAAACAGTCCAAGATCAAAGTCATCAGATAGCTACATCAACTGAGCAACAAACGGTAGTGGCAGAAGATATAAATAACAGCCTTAATCAAATCAATGAGCTAGTTAATAGCACTGCCAACCACGCTAACGTATTGGCTGATGAGGCTCGAGATTTAAATGACTTGGCTAAAGCGCTTAACTCAACCGTTAATCAATTTAAGTTATAATCTATACGTTAAAGCATGCCGTAACCACGGCATGCTTTGATCTGAGGCAAACCCAAATCGGCTTGGACGCAGTACACTCTCGTCAATACTATAACTTGAGAGTGCGTATCGTGATTAATTTACCTATTTGGAATGACTCCCTTATCAGCAAGTATAATATCTCAGGTCCGAGATATACCTCCTATCCAACAGCGCTATCGCTAGAGACAGGCTATTCCCACAATGACTTGCAAACGGCAATAATGGGGTCAAACTCTCGAACGCTTTCCTTGTATATTCACATTCCTTTTTGTCATCAGCTCTGTTATTACTGTGGTTGTAATAAGATCATTACCCGCCATCAGTCAAAAGCCGATCTGTATCTTGATTATTTAGCCCAAGAGATTGCCGCAAAAGCACCTTTCTTTGAGCACTATACGGTAGAACAGCTACATCTAGGCGGCGGTACACCCACTTTCTTAACCGAACAGCAAATGACTCGGTTAGTCACCATGTTGAATAACGCCTTTACGTTTTCAGATGGTGCACAGCGTGGTATCGAAATAGACCCCAGATCCCTCGCACCGAACATGATGCGTCACCTACATCAGCTCGGATTTAATCGTGTGTCTTTCGGTGTACAAGATTTTAATGACGAAGTTCAAACAGCAGTAAATCGCCCACAACACCTTAATGAAGTGCTCGCTACGTTAACTGAGGCAAGAGAGCTTGGCTTTAAGTCTATCAACATGGACATGATCTACGGGTTACCATTTCAAACGGTAGAGAGCTATAAAAAAACGATTGAACAGCTTATCGCACTGTCTCCTGACAGAGTATCAGTGTTCAATTACGCCCATCTTCCTGATAGATTTGCAGCTCAGCGAAAACTAAAGGAAATCGATATGCCAAGTGCAAACGAAAAACTGGCTATCTTTAAACAAACGCTAGAGCAGATGACTACAGCAGGATACCAATTCATTGGTATGGATCACTTTGCTAAAAAAGACGATGAGCTGGCTATGGCGCAAAATGAAGGCCACCTTCACCGCAACTTTCAGGGCTATACAACCCATGGTGACTGCGACTTATTAGGCTTAGGTGTTTCTTCTATTTCACAAATTGGTCATATGATCTTGCAAAATGAGAAAGATTTAAAGCCTTACTACCAAGCTATTGAAGCTAAGCAATGCGCTATTAGCAAAGGTATCACATTAAGTGATGATGATGAAATTCGTGCTTCGGTGATAAAGCAGCTTATTTGTCATTTTGAATTAGATAAAGGGCAGTTCGAACAACGTTTTGATATTAATTTTGATGAATATTTTTCTCAAGCTCTCACCGCATTAGCGCCGCTAGCAGCAGATGGACTCGTGACGCTAACTAAACACACCATCAAAGTCACCAGTAGTGGAAACCTGTTTATCCGCATTATTTGTATGTGCTTTGACGCTTATTTACAAAGCCAAATTAAAACAACACGCTTCTCACGCGTAATTTAGCCCTTACCTTTCAAGTTACTTCATTTTAGCCATTCGGTATCAAAAATACCGAATGGTACTTACCTAATTAGCCAAAAATAACGCCACAGCTTTGCTCTTTTCTTCTCAATCTGAAATATTGATAATGAGTTTTTAACACCGTAGCATTCGACTTACGTCTGTAAATTAAGCAGCTATTAAAACAGGTAAATATTCATAGATTGATTGCTTTCATTGAGGTGAGTGCATGTAGTTAGTTTTTATTCTTTTTGTTTGAAGCCCGACAGCTCGGCGGGTAAACCGCCTCCTACCAGTGCTGCACTATGGTGGTGTCGTGGTGGGAGCGAGTTTACCTCGCGAGGTGTTGATTGCTTTGTGAGGTTTTCTTTTCAAATCCCACATAGCAAAAAACCCGTCGCATTGCTGCAACGGGTTTCTTTTATAAGGCCCTGACGATGTTCTACTTTCACATGGGAAGCCCACACTATCATCGACGCTGTTTTGTTTCACTTCTGAGTTCGGCATGGGGTCAGGTGGTT
>NZ_RDBW01000017.1:0-93754 GCF_003934235.1 Pseudoalteromonas sp. J010
CCGGTATTCTAACCCGGTATTCTAACCAACTGAACTACCACTCCGCAGAGATATCTTAATGACATTATTTCACTCGTTTTGGTGTTGGCGGAGTGGACGGGACTCGAACCCGCGACCCCCGGCGTGACAGGCCGGTATTCTAACCAACTGAACTACCACTCCAGCGAGTAAACAAGCTGTCATAAAGCTTGAATATAGTTATGCGATACATTGGCGGAGTGGACGGGACTCGAACCCGCGACCCCCGGCGTGACAGGCCGGTATTCTAACCAACTGAACTACCACTCCACTGAGTATTCGCATTTTTTGCTTCGAAGCGTTGGCGGAGTGGACGGGACTCGAACCCGCGACCCCCGGCGTGACAGGCCGGTATTCTAACCAACTGAACTACCACTCCATAAGAAGCAAATGCACGTTTGTAATAAGTATTGGCGGAGTGGACGGGACTCGAACCCGCGACCCCCGGCGTGACAGGCCGGTATTCTAACCAACTGAACTACCACTCCAGCGCGACTTATTGATACTACAAAGAAATTTGGCGGAGTGGACGGGACTCGAACCCGCGACCCCCGGCGTGACAGGCCGGTATTCTAACCAACTGAACTACCACTCCGCGTCATATTCTTGCAGTGTTTGCTGTAAGGTGTGCTCCCTGACAGCGGCGTGAATAATACGAATGACCCCCTCATGAGTCAACCGTTTTTTGAAAAAAAACCGTGTTTTTTAGTTATCTTTCATCGAAAGGTTCAAAATATCACCTGATTTATCATTTTTTGAACCATTTGCAGCTGTGTTATTTTCATCTTCCCCCAAATCATTCAGATCAATCACTTCTTCTGTTTTCTTAAAAGGGTTCTTTAGTGCGGGTAATTTAATCTTTATTGGTTTTTTCTGAACAAAAACTCGGATCGCAAGCCAACCAATGAGTAAAACCACAAGGTTACCTGCCACAATAATGCTAATTAATAAGCCTGTACTGATTGTTGGTTCTGGCTCAGGCTCAGGTAGTGCTGTTTGCGGTAATTGCGGCGCTTCTAATTCTGGCACCTTTTCTATCGGTCTTTCTATTTCAAAATTATAGCTTGGTAATGTCGCCATAAACTCACGACCATTGATGTTTTCTCCAAATGCTGAAATCTCAACGCTATATCGTCCCCAATCATAGTTTTTTATTGCAAGCTGGCGATACAGACGTTCTTGTTTGTCTAAAGTGAACATCTGCTCTTCACCGTTAGGGTAAAAAATCTTACCTTGCAAAATGATTGTTTCTGGCTTCACCACCGACTCATCAATAGAGATGGTGAGGCCATGTTCAAACTCATTCTCTCCCGCTAACATCAGTTCAAAATTAAATGGTGGCTCTGCAATTATAATTGGGGGTTTAATGACTCTACGTTTGAGAATGGGAGTTTCTATAAAAAACTCAGGTTGCCACTCGCCTGCCGGAAAGTTAAGTTTAAACTCCCCAGTAAAAATACCGTCTAGTGGTCTTTCGTCGAACTCTCGACCATCATCTTTAAAATCCGTTACGCTTTGTGTACCTGCACCAAAGTTTGCATATTCATCATTATTGGTGCTAGAAAACTCAACATATAATGTAACGACATCCCGAAAATAGCCAACTTCAATTGGCTTGTCGTCATTGGTAACACGCCCTGTTACCTTTAGTACTTCACCACGAAAAAGAAGTGGCGGTAACGCCTCTACCTCAAGCTCAATATCTCCAAGTACCATGATCCGACTGTTTTTTTGAATTTGCCCAATCACTTGCCAAGGGCCCGGAGTGGGGTTTTTTAAGATGATCAGATCATAGCTAACTTCGTCATACCACTGTAAGGCATCGTTATCCAACGAGCTTGTTGCATAGTATTTGCTACCATCTGGTTTTACCAATACAACAGCTGGCGTACCGGGAGCTCGAAAAAATAGCAATGTTATTTCTTCAATGTTATGGTCAATTCGAAAGCGGTTATCTAGCAGCGGAATCTCATTTGCCTTGCCATCTCGCTGTAACATGGTAATTTGCGGTGTTTGCGCACTCACCACCATACTGACAAACAAAATAAGCACCAAAAAAAGCCGATGTAAAACCATGCATTAACCTTAATATCACTTTGGTGGAAAAGTTGACTGTATCTCTATCGCTATTGTTGCCACAGACTTTGCCCGCAAGCTTTATTGACCAGCTCCAAGCGCTCTGAATGTGCTAACTCTTCATCGGCAGAGGCGCGTAAAACTTTAAGTGCAGGGCGATTACTATCCAATCGAATAATACTTCCAGCTGAATTAGCTTGGTTACTTTTGTTTTGGTTTGCCAAATTCAGCTTTTTTTGTCCTCCCGTCATCGACAGGTAAACATCTGCTAAAATCTCGGAATCCAGCAAAGCGCCGTGTAGTGTACGCTTTGAGTTATCGATATCGTAGCGTCGGCAAAGTGCATCAAGGCTATTTTTCTGGCCTGGGTGAAGATCTCGTGCCATAACGAGAGTATCTAGCACTTGGCAATATTCATGGGTTGCCGGAAAACCTTGGTTTAGTTTAGCAAACTCGTGATCCATAAAGCCGACGTCGAACGGTGCGTTATGAATGACAAGCTCTGCCCCTTTAATATAGTCAAAAAACTCTTGAGCAACTTGATGAAAAAATGGCTTGCCACGTAAAAACTCATTGGTAATACCGTGAACGTCAATGGCTTCTTCTTCAATGTCACGTTGGGGGTTAATATAAACGTGGAAATTATTACCCGTTAGTCTGCGATTAACCAGCTCAACACAACCTATTTCAATGATCCTATGTCCTGCTTTCGGATCAATACCTGTGGTTTCTGTATCCAGTACTATTTGCCGAGTGTGCATATCGTTGCTCGCTTAACTTTGCTATTATTTTACCCTATTCGCACATTTTACATAAAAATAGGCAATTCAGTGCAAAAAACCGTAGAGATTTATACCGATGGCTCATGTTTAGGCAACCCAGGTCCTGGAGGTTATGGTATTTACCTTTCCTATCAAGGGCATGAAAAAGAAATGAGTGAAGGGTATAAACTCACCACCAATAATCGCATGGAGATGCTCGCCGCTATTGTTGCACTTGAAACACTAAAGCGCCCATGTGAAATTACCTTGTATACGGATAGTCAGTATGTGAAGCAAGGCATAGAGTCGTGGCTAGAAAACTGGAAAAAACGTAATTGGAAAACCGCGGCGAAGCAACCGGTTAAAAATGTAGATTTATGGCAGCGGTTAGATGCTGCAACCAGCCGCCACACAATCCAGTGGCGCTGGGTAAAAGGTCACGCAGGAAACAAGTACAATGAACGGGTTGATGACTTAGCGCGAGAGGCTGCATCAGGTTCTAATCTACTTGTAGATGAGGGCTACGAAGCCAGTATTTGATACGCCCTCAGGAGCAGTGTTCCCTGTACCTGCTCCATTAATAATTAACTTGAATCACAAAGCTACTCTTTATCTTGACAAGTTTGTCTAAGCCCAGCCCCTTTGACTGCTGGTGTCCACTTAGGTTTGACGTGCCACTTAGGTTTAATGGGCGTCAGAGGCATTACTCGCTTTCTGGCCACCAGCATATATACACTACCCATCGGCTTTAAGTAATGTCGACAAAATCGCCGCCAAGGGGCAAAACGAGATAATCTCGACCCACGTGCCAACGAAGCATGAATAAAGCGCTCATCAGCAACGATTTCAAAACCAAGTAAATCTAGCCAGTCTTTTACTCGCGATGGCGTAAAAAAGCGTCCTGACCAGGGCAGCTTCTCTTTGCTGAAGGGCAACATTTGCGCTACGCCACAAAGACTGAATGGGTTAAAGCCTGAGATAACAATATAGCCACCAGGAATTAATGTGCGATGGGCTTCTCGTAGAATATGATGTGGGTCGGAGTGATACTCTAAACATTGACTCAAAATACACGCATCTACCGAATTCTCATAAAATGGTAGCTCATCAATTTCAGCAAAGACCCCCACATGCTTACCTTGCGGCGCAACACAAACTTGATGTTTAATGGGACTTGCAGAGGTGTCCATTTGACCACTCAAACACCCCAGCTTTAGCATGTGATAGCCGAACATTCTCGGTAACCATTCATCCAGTCGTTTTTGGATCCCTACTTTTAAGTAATCACCGTGAGGGAAGTCATGCCACTCATCCGGTTTAGGTCCTTGTAAAAAACTTAACGCTGGTTTCATTTACTAAGCTCGTTATACTGATGTTATTAATCACTTTATAGAGCATTGCGTTATGGTGCAAGTCGATGCAATCAAAGCATTTGATGATAATTATATTTGGGTGATAAAAGACCCTACCAGCTCAAGCTGCTGGGTCGTCGACCCCGGTGACGAAAAACCTGTTTTAGATTATTTAAATCAACAAAACCTTACCCTTGAAGGCATCTTGGTTACCCACCACCATTGGGATCATACTGATGGCATCGCACCACTGCTCACGAGTTTTCCACACCTTCCCGTGTATGGGCCAAAAAACGGCAAGTATCAAGGGATCACGCGTCCACTCGTAGAGCACGATACGATTACCCTAGCTGGTATTACCCTAAAAGTTATCGCCACACCGGGACATACGTTAGATCATATTTGTTATGTTAATAACGAGGTCGCCTTCACTGGAGACACTCTGTTTAACGCAGGATGTGGCCGGTTATTTGAAGGGACGCCTGAGCAAATGTGGCACTCATTTAATAAACTCCTCTCTCTCCCTAACTCATGCCAAGTTTACTGCACACATGAGTACACACTAGCTAACTTAGCATTTGCCCACGCCGTTGAGCCAAATAACCTCGCACTCACTGAGTATCATCAACAAGCGCAAAAACTGCGCCAAGCTGGTAGAAGCACTATTCCGACTACCATTGGTCAGCAAAAAGCCATAAATCCATTTGCACGCGCGGCTAAAGCTGACATTCTTGCATATACACCTAGAGAGTTTATCAGCAATGACAGCACACCCGAAGCTCACTTTGCTGCTTTGAGAAAGTGGAAGGATAACTTTTAACATATTCAACAGTGACTCAATGTAACGTCAATGGCTAGCTATTTGGCGTTACCTTGCTTTATCTCCACTGGAAAACCATTTATTTCTCGCGCTCACTACGAAGTGCTGCTTGCGTCATATTTAGACGGCTATAAAGAAAATAGCAAAGAAGCTTTAAATGCAGATACAAACTCGGTAGTATTGCCGAGTTTTTGTCCGAACCTCCAAACGAAAGAACGCATTTATGAAAAAGCTCGCCCTCGTTGTTGCATCTGCAACAATTTTAAGTGGTTGTGAAATCACCCAAGAAACTCCCTTAGAGACTGCAACAGAGCAAGTTAAGCAGGCTAATTTAGACCATGCGAGCCCTTATGATATCTCTCAGACACTGAGTGCCTCATGGCAAGATGAGGACGAAGAAGTTGCCCCTGTATTTGACGATGTATGGGAGCGGATCCGCTATCAGCTCTCTATCGAAGTACCACAAAACCGCCCAGTAGTTGCTGAACGTAACTATTATCAACGCCACCAAGCTTACTTAGACCGTATAGCTAAACGCGCAGAGCCATACCTTTACTACATTGTAGAAGAAGTAGAAAAGCGCAACATGCCAGTAGAAATTGCTTTGCTCCCAATAGTAGAAAGCGCTTTTGACCCTTTTGGATATTCTCATAGAACCGCTTCTGGTATTTGGCAGTTTATGCCCCAAACAGGTGAGCGCTTCAACTTAAAGCAAAACTGGTGGTATGACGGTCGCCGCGATATTGTTGCCTCAACACAAGCAGCGCTTGATTACCTCACCTATCTACATAAAACATTAGAAGGTGACTGGCTCAATGCCATTGCAGCCTATAACTCAGGTGAAGGCAGATTGCTAAGAGCCATCAGAAAAAATCGAAAAAAGCACCTTCCTACTGATTTCTGGTCTCTTGATTTACCAAGAGAAACCACCGCATACGTACCAAAGTTACTCGCTTTGTCAGACCTGCTGAAGCGCTCAGATGAATTCAAAGTGACTTGGCAGCCGATTATTAATGCACAAGTTGTAGATACCGTTGAGGTAGGCTCCCAAATCGACTTAGCTCTGGCGGCAGAAATGGCAGACATATCTTTAACCGAACTTTATCGCTTAAACCCAGGCTTTAATCGCTGGGCAACCGATCCTGATGGTCCGCACCAATTGCTATTACCGATGGAAAAAGTCGATGCCTTTAAAGATAAGCTAGCAAAAACCGAAGTTAAAGATAGATTACGCTGGCAATATTATACGGTGCAAAAAGGCGATAGCCTGTCGGTCGTCGCAACTAAGTTCAATACCAGCATTGGCGCTATCCGCTCACTCAATAATGTAAACGGAAACATGATACGTGTTGGCCAAAAGCTCCTTGTGCCACTGAGTGACGGTGAATTACAAAGCGAACATTTACCACCTGAAGTACGCCTAGCAGCTAATAAAGTGACGAAGCAAAAGCTAAGTCATACTGTGAAACCTGGCGATACCTTGTGGGATATTAGTCGCGAGTACGATGTCACTGTGAAGCAGTTGGCCAGCTGGAATAAGTTAAAAACTAATGCGGTACTACGCTTGGGTCAAAAGCTCACAGTGTTTAAAAGTGAAAAAGCACCTCGCCAAACAGCACTCGTTGATACACAGCGTACAATTACCTACAAAGTGCGAAAGGGTGACTCGCTTGCCCGTATTGCTACTAAGTTTAATGTAAGCGTCAATGATATTGTAAAATGGAATAATTTAGCTGGGCAAAAGTACCTTCAGCCGGGTCAAAAACTAAAACTAACCGTACAAACTAAACGAGTGTAATACCCGTTTATAAGCAAAGATAGAAATAGAGCCTACGGGCTCTATTTTCTTATAGTTTGTCGGCTAGTGACTGTAGCCAAGGCTTAGCTGGTTCCCATGGCTCAAAATGCTCACAAGCATCGATATCCAAACGTGCTTGCACCCGAGTGGCATTTAATTCCTCGACCAAGGCGTCAATCTGCTTTCCTGCGCCACAATAGGTATCACCGTAACTCCTATCCCCTAACGCAATCACTGCAACTTGCTTACCAGTGAGCATCGGAAACTCACTTTGCATCTGCAAAAACAGAGGTAATAAATTATCCGGAATATCACCTGCGCCGGTTGTCGACGATATAAACAAAATATTCTCGGCTTGTTTTAGATCTGCTAAGGTTGCAGGCTCAACCACATGTGCTTCATGTCCAGCTTGGTTCAAAAGCTCAGCGCTATCGTTTGCCAAGTTTTCAGCATTACCATACATACTACCCACAAAAATAGAAATTTTTGCCATTATTTATAATCCTTCTCATTGTCTGACCACCCTAGGCGAGAAAATACAGCGAGCGTATCTTCTCCGAGATCGGCGGTAATTGAAATCTCAACGTTGGTGTAAGGATGAACAAATTCCAGCCGTGTTGCAAATAACATCAAACGACGTAAGCCAAAGTGTTCAACGAAAAAATGATTATGCTTGTTATCACCGTGGTTCACATCACCAATAATGGGATGTGTTAAGTGATTTAGATGACGCCTGATCTGATGCTTACGCCCAGTATGTGGAAAACACTCAACCAAAGAGTAACGAATACTCGGATATTTACCAAAAGCAATTGGCAATGTAGCTTGCGCCAAACAGTTGACCTGTGTTTGGGCTTCTTGCGGCGCTTTATTCTGATCGGCAAATTTGTCCGCTATCTTATCCAACTCTTCTTTTAGCGGCTTATCAACAAACTTAGAGTCAGGTGCAAAGCCACGTGTTAAGGCCAAATAACGCTTTTTAATTTTACCTGCAATAAAGACTTCGTTCATCGCTCGTGCGGCCTCTGAACTCAATGCAAACAACAGTACACCAGATGTAGGTCTATCTAAACGATGAACAGGAAAGACATGTTGATCGAGCTGATCACGTAGCATCTGCATTGCAAATTGGGTTTCACGTTTGTCTAAAAAAGAGCGATGAACGAGTAACCCAGATGGTTTATTGATGGCAACATAGTGTTCATCTTGATACAAAATTTCAAGCATTAGCACTCCTTTGCAAATGTACTATCTAAATTTTTCAAGCATTGATGCACAGCATTAAAATATAGGTGGTCACTTAATACCATTTCAGCCATTGGTGCAATGGCCATGTTGGTCGGGAGTGCCTCGCCTTTTTCCACCATATCCCGTATTTTGTTCAAAAATACAAACTGCAACCACTGCTCGAATGTCATGGTATCGCAGCAAAATGGTTCAACAGAAGACAAGGCTTCTGTTGAAATCGGTGAATCTTGCCAAAGACCAGCCGCTTTCAAACACGCTTCTAGTTCGTCTAACTGAATTAATACTTCCGAGTTCATCGGTACTTTCTCATTTTCAATTTTAGACATTATAACTATATGCGTGATCACTCAGCCAGCCAATTCTCGCATCTGCCCTTTTTATGAGACTTATCAGTACCAATAAAAACCGCTATAATTGCCGCTAATTTCAGTATCAGTAACAACAGAGTATTCATGACAGCGCAAATCTCTACTTTAGGTGAACTATTAACTAACGCCGGTACACAGTGGCGTGTATACGACATAGGCCGTCGCATCACAAAAATCGACAAAAAACAATTTGCGCAAATTGAAAATACTCAAGCCCCTTACCCATACCCTTTAGCTGGCCACGCTATCATGGCGATTCAGTTTTGGGATAATCAAGCAACTGTTGACCCCTATGTTTGGTTCTTAAAGTTTCCACTGGATGAACAAAGTAAGTTGATCATCGCCAGCAGAGATCATTTTGCTTCAATGGTGATCGAAGCCTTGGGCACTCAATTAACCGGAGAGGCCGCACAAGGGAAACTGGACAACAACCCCTATGTTTTTACCCCTAACGCGAACAAACTCGCTGCGTTCAATGCACTATTAAAGCGTGATCTTAATCGCCCAGCCTCTCAATATTACGAGCACGCCGAACTCTACTTTTCTGGCAAGCTTGGATTCGATCGTTGGCAAGAGATAGCGCTACAAGGTATTGCAGACTTCGCTCTACGCCTAGACCATGGCCAAAACTCACGCAACCTGCAACAGGCATGGCCTATTTTGCCTGTAGAAGTTAAGACCCCATTAGCCGCCATGCTTGAACACGTTACTGTCTCAACAACACAAACCGAAGACTTTTTAGCCGTTTTAGCTCACGCCTGCCAAGAACAAAATAAGGATGCCGTAGTCACTAATTTACGCGCGATGTCGGGCAGTCATGCACTTGGTTTAATCGCACAGGCAGTAGATACGATTTTAGCTTCTGAACTGGCCACCGATGCAGACTGCTTGCTCACTATTGCAGGTCGTACTTGGGAAACACTCACCGATCAAAATAGACTACATAGTTATTTGGAGAAAGCCGCTGAGCACGATCAAATTGATGGTCTTTTCAGCAGTATTTTCGCAGATTTAGTTGCAATCCCAATGTTACGCCCACATGTTTTAGGAATAATTAGGGCAGAGAATCGTAGTGATACTTTGTCACGTGCAATTGGAAGGCTATTTTCTTAAATGACAACACTCTGGCTTTTTATCATCGTATCATCTGTTATCGCGCTATTTTGGTATAGTCGTCAAATCGCAGAAGCCGCAACTAGACACGCCCAGCATCAAGCTGAGAGCTTGCAAGTGCAATTATTAAGTGTAGCTTGTACAAAACGTAGAATTGGTGTGTTGAAAAACGGCAAACTAGGTATAAAGAGTCAGTTTATGTTCGAATTTAGCTCTGACGGTGAGTCAGCCTATCAAGGTAAGCTTTACTTAGAAAATGAAAGGTTGGTACGAAAAGAGTTGCCAGCGTATAGGGTCACCAGCTAATTTTGCATTTACGATTGTTGACGTATCGATAGGGAGTTTTTACAAAAATAAAAAAACCAAGGCGCCAGCCTGTTTGCCGCGCCTCAATCCTGACGTTTATCCCAAGAGGTATCCAATTCCTCTGCTTTACCACTGAAAAGCAATCCGCCAATTTTTCATCCCCTGAACGGGTATGTACTCCGACTTACCCTTGCCTCATCCTTGTATCGTCCATTCGCACTTCCAGTGCTGTTTCCTTTTAGCCACCTTGGCCTCCACTTCGCGTCCTGCGCTCCTACGCCAGCTTGGCTCCACTTCACACTATCCTTATGTGCTCCATTTATAACATCCTATGTTACTTATCCACTTCGTAGTCATCCTGACCACGCTCCCTCATCCTAAAGCCTTGCTCATCCTTATTTATCTTCCTTGTTCCACTTCGCTTCCCGCGCTCCTTGTCATTCCTTATGACTCCTTATCCCTAATGAAGCTCCGCTTCACACTCTCTTCCTAGAGTTCCATCCTTCCTTGCCTTATGTACTACTTCCTTCTGTTGTTGTCATATTCCTTATCCTTTGACGCTGAGCTCCTGCTCTTGTGTTTCCTTACATTGTTAAGTTTACGGGGTTCTTAATTTTTTGGCAGATAGGCTCAGACAATCTTTTTGCTGTAATTTTAAAGCAAAAAACACAATTTCATTTATAAACAAAAAGATAGAGTTTAAAAACACACCAAACTCGGTATGACAAAACGCCTTTACCCACATTACCGTAGGAGATATCTCACACAACAATTTCCGTTGTTGCTATTTCACTGAAACTTAAGGCATGACGTTGTTATTTACACTTAAGAAGCTTGACGCAAGTTCGTAGTTGTTTCTTGATATCAGAAATGTGTTTACAACAGCTAAACCATTGCAAACACATTCAATGAAGGTAATAAGGCGTACAATAACCAGAAAGGAAAGGTGTAATCCAAATGCAAAAGTTACTTTTTCTTAAACAGCAGCGTCCCCTCAACACTACTAAATACAAAGTTTTTTATAATGTGGTAGTCATGTGCTGTGAATAACGCTAAGTGGTCTTGCTGCGTGATAAATACAGCCATACCTGTGGTCTTATCATGCTGCGATAGCAAGTCATCTAAGGCTGTTAGTAAGTAATGTCCATACCCCAACCCTTGAACATGCGGGTCAACAGCAATAAAAGATAAGAAGTGATACGGCTCATGAGCTTGCAACTCCTCTCTAATTACTCTTTCCTTTTCAATAAGCTGTTGCGTCTGTAAGTACCCAGCACTCATCATCAGCCTAAGTCGCCAATGCCATTGCCGACTCGCTTCTAATTCATTACTATCGGCGATAACACAGGCCACCGCCATCAGCCTAGCTTGGTTATATAACCCTACTAAAGGTTGGCCGGTGTGACCAAATGCGGATAGTTCCTCTCGTATTAGCGCTCTGAGCTTTTTCTCAAAGCTAGCTTCGTGCTTTGCTTGCAACACATGCTTTAGCAAAGGGTCATCATGATACGCTTGGTACAATACGCTTGCTGCTACATTTATGTCTTCTGGGCTTAAGAACTTTACTGCTAAATTATCCATTTTAGTTTGTACTGACATAGCCGAACCTTATTATTGATTATTGACACAGTTGACCAGCTGAAGCCGACTTCAACAGCGTTTACGCTATGATTGATTTGACGCAAGTCATGCTTTATTCAGCCATAAGCGGTTATATTGTACTCTCTTGGCTTACTAGTTGATCAATTCGAAGGAGTAACCTTCACTAAGAATTACTTTTTAAAACAGCTAAATAGCGAGTTTTAACCTTGTCGAAATCGCCACAAAAATATTGCTGTGCGCAAAATATTGTCGCGGGCCTATAGACAAGATTGACCGCCTTAAAGGAGGCCACTTAAATTAAGCAAATTGTTATTAGTTGCGATATTCACACCATGACTTTTTACCCATGATGACTTGCTAAAGGGTTGGCAACCACCTTTACTATAGTTAACCAAAACTTGGAATGACAACTTGTACTTTCACAACGGTTATACCAACAGTAGTAAGTTTAATAAGCCAAAGTAAGTAAAACTCAATTAAATGAGGGAGTACGATATGGATACAAGCCGCCACACAATGAGCACATTATTTGCCCAATTAGGGCTAGATAATGATCCTAAATCAATCGATGGTTTTGTTAAGCAGCATCGCCTTCCTGACGAGATGTTACTGAGTCAGGCACCATTTTGGAATGAAGGCCAACGGCATTTTATYGAAGAGTCGTTGCGGGAAGATGCGGACTGGAGTGAAGTGATTGATGAGCTTGACGCTATGTTAAGGTAACCTCTTGTTATTAACTTGGGTGCCTGGCAAATAGCGCCCAGCATCACATGGTGATATGATCTCTTTCTTGTTTCTGGACTCAGGAAGATTTATGCACCCAGTTGTTGCCAACGCCATTAAGAAGTTAGTAGACAGTGGAATCACGCCAACCGTTGCGTTGACCAAGAGTAAACTAACTCAAAGTGTTGCAATGCCCGATATCATTGCGGGTATTGCGGCTTATAAACAAGATCCCACTTGTATAGAAGACTCTCAAGCAATTGACAAGCCCACAGCCCCTGCTTCTCAGAGCCAATTAGACCGCATAGAAGCAAAACTGGATAAGCTTATCGAATTATTGGAGAAGTCATAGTGTTTGTCATTGATCTCATCTTTGATTGCTACGAGGAAACTACCTTAGATGCCGCCGAACAAGCAATCAACCGTGTTGTAAATGCGCTGCGCTTCAATGGTCAAATTATCGGTGATGAGTTCCCAACAGTACTCAAAGAGGGATATTTCATCACTCGAGTCATGTGTCCTGAGGAAGACTCACTACACCCGCTCAATCATAGTCCTTTCGTGAAATTTGCCATTGATGAGCTCCAAAAATCAGGCTTACTTGCACCTAAAGTTAAGGTGATTGGTCAAGACATCCACGCCAATAGTGCCGACGCTTGCCAAACACCGTCTAGCTACATCCTCTATACGACTTATGTTCATACCTGTAGTCCGTTATATTGTGGCGATGATTTCTTACCTGTACCGCTCTATAAAATCCCAGCCATAGCCAATGGCGACTACAAGGCGCTGATAAAATGGAAAGAGGATTGGCAAGCCTGTGATCAGATCCAGATAAATGGTGCTACACGCTGTGAGTTTGCTGCGCTTGAGGAAATATCTAGTACCGACAGTGACCTATACAGAAGAGGAATGGATTTAAGTAAGCGTATTCGCTACCTCACTCAAAAGCCAGTTTACTACTATCTTTATCGAGTAGGTGGAGAAAGCCTTGCGACTGAAAAAGCACGAAAGTGCCCAAGTTGTAATGGTGAGTGGTTATTGGAGTCTCCTTGGTTTGGGCTGTTTGATTTTCGCTGTGAGACGTGTCAATTAGTTTCCAACATCTCTTGGGACTTTCAGTAATACCATATGTGGCATAAGGAGCCTAGGCTCCTAGCTCGTTAATTTACTCTGGATAATTCGCAATCAAGCAATCTACAAACTCTGCGATTGAGTCTGCCAGCACATGATGTTGTTTTTTCCCAACAAATTCCAGCCCAACTTGCCCCGTCGACACATCCACTGACACCAATAAGTCATCAGCTTCGGTTAATCCAATAAATACTGTATCTGGCTGCTTGAGTCTGCGTTTCATTAAGATGTGCCCTGTGATATTTTGCTGAAGTCTATCAAAGTCATCCGCATTCCACGCCTGAAGTAACTCAATTTTTTTACCATCTATGAAGGCTGTTATATTACCTGAAAAAAAATCCCCATATAGTGTATTCAAACCGTCAGGAAATTGTGTTTCAAGTGCATTTGCTAACTCGTCAAAAGTACCCTTAGGATTACGTTCGACAGCTTGCCAATAAATCTCATTGAGTTTATTAGGCTCACCTTGCTCGCACGGGCTTGGCCAGGCTTCGTCATATTCTGTACTGGGTAATGCTTTAACTGTGCGTTGATAATAATCCGCATGGGCTTGATGAAGGCATGCCATATTCACAGGCTGAGTCATAAGTAAAGCTCTCTTTATTTTCTGTCCACATTCTTAGGTAATACCGTCAAGGGGGTATTAATCCTCTAGTGAACATTCGCTATAATATGAATATTGTAACGAGATTTGAGTTAACATGACAGACTACAACAATTCACCAGAGCTGCAATCTTCTGTGCTTGGTAAAACCACAGAATATGCCAGTATTTATACCCCGAGTTTACTTCATCCAATTGCACGAAAGCTTAATCGTGACCAAATTCACGTAGACGAAACTGAGCTACCATTTAAAGGTGAAGATACGTGGACAGGTTATGAGTTATCTTGGTTAAATACTAAGGGCAAACCACAAGTCGCCGTTGCCACCTTTGTTTTTCCTTGCCAGAGTTCTCATATTATTGAGTCAAAGTCATTCAAACTTTACTTAAATAGCTTTAATCAAAGCCGATTTGATTCAATGGAAGTGGTGCGTCAAACACTGACAGAGGATTTATCCGCAGCTTCAAACAGCGAAGTTAACGTCACACTTTTTGGCGCTGGTGAATTTGATTGTATTCCATTCTCATCATTACCTGGTGAGTGTATTGACTCTCTTGATATAGAAGTTGACACCTACACACCAGACCATAATTTACTTAAATTAGCGTCTGATAAAGTAGTGCAAGAGACGCTTCACAGTCACTTGCTCAAATCAAATTGCTTAATCACTTCACAACCTGATTGGGCGAGTATCGTCATTAGTTATCAGGGCAAGCAAATTGATAAGGCCGCGTTACTTAAGTATCTGATTTCGTTTCGTGATCATAACGAGTTTCATGAGCAATGCGTAGAGCGTATTTACTGCGAGCTATGGCGCACATTTAATCCTGAGAAACTCTCGGTATATGCGCGCTATACTCGCCGTGGCGGATTGGACATCAATCCATACCGCTCAAACGAGCAAAATAAGACACCTTATGCCGTGCGAACTAACAGGCAATAATACCAACTCCATTACGCAGTTTGCGATAGGTGCAAACTGCGTAATGGGCACCGACTAAGATAAAAAACAGCAAATAGCGACGCTTTATCCCAAGCTATAGGTGATCTTAATTTGCCGCCTCTTGCATTTCTACAGGGACGGGCACCGAACATACATCAGTATGATTTGGAGTATCGACAAACCACTCACCAGCTCTATTTTTACGCGCTGATATTAACTCTGCAAATACCTCGGTGTCCGTTCTTAGTCGCTTGAACGTTGGTGCATTTTTTACATCAGCAAGTACTGAGACACCTTCGATCACATTATAAGCTTGTCCCGCCACTGGCTGGCGCTTTAGCTGCTGTACATGTTCCATCCCAGATAACAACTGACCAAATACGGTGGTATTTTTGTCAAGATAGCGCTGCGGTGTGAGGGTGATATAAAACTCAGTACCGCCACTGTTTACATCATTGCTTCTTGCCATTGCAAAAGCACCAACACAGTGGGTCATCCACGTTTTTGTACCAGATTGATTTTGTGCCACCGCAAATCCATTTCGAAAGCCTGTACGAGGAGCGTAACCATCTACAGCCTGCACAGAGGTAATCGGTAACCCTGTGTCGGTGCTATGGTAAAACTCCGCAGCGATCGTCTTTTTTCCTTTTTGGGGAATTTTTTTATCCGACATGTCTCCCCCCTGTGCAACAAAATTTTCGACAAACCGATACATATTTAAATTGGTATAAAACCCTTCTCGCGCTAATGCCTTGATATTTGCTACATGGTTAGGTGCAAGTTCAGAATTTAGTGAAATGTACACCGGCCCCGTTTGTAATTTAATTTTTAAGATATTTTGAGGGTCTAACTCCTGCCAATCCGACTTTTTTGCTCCCGCAACAACTTCTGATGGTGACTTTGTATATGGCGTTGCCGCCACGATGGATGAAGCAGTAATACATGCGGTGAGAATTAAGGCCTTTTTCATTATTATTTTCCTTGTGTGTGCCAGTAATGCGGTATTTCTAGCGGCGCGCTTGGTGGCAAAGTTGGATTACTCAATTCTATAATTGTTTTATTTTCGAGATCTAGTGCTTTGACTCGGCTAGAAAAGTGTTTTAAAAACAGCGCTTCAAACTTACCATCTTGTAGCGCTCGTTTTAGACCTTTTTTAAGCTGTTCATATAACAGCTGATCATCATGGGATACAAAAAAGTACACCGCAGAAGGGTAATAAAATGCGACATAGTGATCTGCGTGTAAGCGCGGATCACTGAGTGCGCTTTCAATACTGACAAAATCACTGGGTAAAATATCAAATCTTTTTTTAGCTAACATTTCATAGCCACTTTGCTCTTGCGAAAACGACATGACATGAAGCCCATTTTGCTCAAAAATTTCATGATCCGGCCAATCACTACGAAGACCAAACGTAAAGCTTCGTAAATCACCAATGTAACGTATAGCACTGAGTGCGTGGCGATTATCTCGATGTACTAGCGGGATCCGATAACCTAATAAACCTTTGACTAACGGAATACGAATGGCTCTTGCCGCTTTTTCACGTTGAGAGTTAGTCACCAGCCAACTAACATCTACCCCAGACTTTTTCCCAAGTAACCTGATAGCTCGCGCTTGCGACACCACATTGCGCACCGACACTATTTTGCTCGGCGTTTGTTCATAAGATAAAGCTAAGGTCAATAATTCGACAATATAAGGATCTGCGCCAATACTGATCCGTATCACCCTAGCTTCTTGAGCAACCGCTGGTAACCACAATAAGCTTAGTGTCAGTATCAACCACTTCATTGTTGATCCCAATCGAACTTATATAGAAAATCTATGCTGTTATATAACCCACTGGTTGCTTCCACATAAAACTTAGAAAAAACCCGATAGCGCAATGCAATTTCATTAATTGATTCAAACACACCCACTCGATAACTTATTTGTATATTGGGGGTAAGATAGCCTGACACTTCAACTTGTGTATCATCACCACTGCCTTTAGCTGATAAGTTAACGTCGGAAAAGCCGAGTGATTCACCAGCCTTGCTAAAAAAGCTTTCGCTTCGATCAATTCCTTGTGAGAGTAAAAATTGAGTGAGGAGCGCATTATTTGAAGTCTCTGACTTTCCTAGCGGTTGGCCGTTTAGTAAATATGATAATGCTTTAGCTTGATCCATGGTGGGCTCTGAAAACACAACTAAACGCGGTGAAGTAATACTACCGGTTAACTCTACTCCAGCGGTTACATCATTCGCTGTAGTCACTGGATTTCGGATCGCACGAATATTTAAATAGGGCTTATCTAACGCACCATTAAAGCCAATTTGCCCTGTGCGGATAAGTAAATCTTGGCCAAACGCTCGGTACTTTCCTTCTCTGAGTTGCAGCTCCCCAGTTGCTAACATCGGCGTCGTTATTTGTTTATCAACTTCGATAGCCCCAGTAACAAAGCTATCTAAGCCCAGAGCGTTAACCCTAAAGTTATCACCGACTATTAGCTCTAAATCTATTTCATGCTGGACAGGCACTGACATTTGCTTTTTTACCTTAGCATCGACAATAATTTCATCGTCGCTTGGTGAGGTTACGCCCGCAGGCAATGACTCGATATTCACTCGACCAAATGGCACTAAAATCTCTCCAAAGACACGTGCTACTTTGTCTTTATAAGACAGCGTTAAATCAGGATTTGCCGTTAACTCTATTCGCGAACTCGGCTGTAAATATAATTCATCCCCCTGCATACTCACTTTAGCGGATAATTCCGATGACCAATCAGCGTCACCTGTGAGTACTAATTTACCGCCTTTGGTAGCATTAAGCTCGGCCTTGAGCTGTGCAGACGTTGTATTAAAATCGAGATTTATACTGCCTTGGTCGATTTCTATCGGCAAAGAGTCAGATGACATAGATAAATGTTGAGCACTCAGCTTACCATTAACCTCAGGTGCCAATAGTGTGCCTGCAATATCTATATCTCCAGACACCGTGCCCTGAAGATCAAAGCTTTGATCTGTTACTCGATTTAATAAAGTAGACAACTTGGCCAGCACGATAGACTCGACTTTAATCTTTCCGGCCAGCGTTGGAGTCTGCTTATTTAGCGGTAGACGCGTCGTACCACTGAATTTACCTAGTGTCTCAGACATCATACGCCAATCGGCATTGAGTTGTTTGTTATCGGTTTTCAGCTGTGCTTTAAACTCAGAAATTGAAACTGTTTGACCATGTGTAGCAAGCTCTACATCAACGATATTTAGGTCACCATTTGCACGTATTATTTGACCACCTTTCCATGCAAGTTTTGCTGTAGCATGGGTTTGCCCATTCAACGCCAATTCATTTGGTAACCAAGCTTGTAATGTAGCCAGCGCTAATTTATCAAGTTTAAACTCTGCTTTTCCTTGTCCACTTTGCTGCTCGGCGGCAAAACACAGCGTGCTATCCGCCATTTTCCAGCACTGTGATGCAACACGCTGAGCAGATCCACTTAGCACAATTACAGCTGGGTTTTGGAGTGTTATCGTTTGGCCCGAAGCGGTGATTTCTCCTGACGATAATTCTCCATACCAAGCTGACTGCTGGGTCTTACCACTGACTTTTAGACTGGCAACGACGCGCTTATCACGAACATCCAATGCGATATTATGCTGCTTTTGATCTCCTTTCACCGTAAGGTGAATACCTTCAAACACTTCAGTGTCGATATGTAGGCGATCTAAAGTCAATTTCATTTGACCAGACAGCACATTGGCTATATCAACTTTTCCGTTTGCGGCCAAACCATGTAATGTTTTATCCTGATAGCGTAACAAATCAAAATACAGTTCAGTCTGAATGCTTGGCTTTTTATGATCACCCCGAATAAAAACTTCACCGCCACCTACAATATCCGCAGGGATCAGCGCGTTTGCTGTTTGCTCCAGCTGTAGATCAAGATGTAAATCTAGCTGCTGCCCAAGCTCACCACTTAAGATGAGCTTATTTTTGCCATAAGTTAAATGTGCATGACTCAGCTCGCCGAGCAGACTTTGGTCAACAGTAAACTTAACTTCTGCCTGTATTGGCGATCCAGCAAGCTGCCCTTCTGTTTTAAAGCGCTCGATATTAACCTGCCACTGCTCTGCGTGGCTGGAAAAGCCCAGAGCAAACTGGCCATTTAACACATCATCTTCGACCATCTCAACATTCGATGGTAGCAGGCTTAGCAACTTATCTATGGGCAGCTGAGTAAACTCTCCTTTAGCGCTGGCTTTCAGCCCTGTCTGCCAATTTATCTCTCCTGACACCTCGGCCTGAGCTTTGTTGAGTAAAAGCGCGCCTTTAGCCAAGATAAATGTGTCTATCCCTCCGTAACCATCAAGTGTAGCGCTAATATCACCAATAGACTGCGCATTAACAGCCAACGATGTAGACATTTTATAGTTTGTAATGTCTCCTTGTAGACTAAGGGTGGCACTTTTTAGCGCCATTGGCTTTGCAGGGGTAAGCCACTTTTCAACTTTTCCTTGCAACGTAAACGGCCAATTTTTTTGCGTTAAGTTTGCATGCGCTTGCATCGATGAAAACACCGCACCTTTGGTGTTCAGTGAGAGTGTTAAGTTATGCGGTTGACCTACTAGGCTGGCAGTTATTAGTCCTTGCGGCGCGCTCATCGTGGCATCTAATGTCATCGTCCAGTTATCTAAGGCGATGTCTGCCGCTGTCGATAAAAACCATTGCTGATAGTTGAGCTGCGCATGTTGCACTTTCACGCTCTCAGCCAGCTCGACTCCAGAGACTTTTATATTAGTGATTGTCTGTTCATCAATGGAGAGCCTGTTGAGTGTCAATTCACCTAGCATCGCTGTAAACGGTAACGCTACTTTTGGCAATTGCAGTGGCGCTATTTCACGTAATGATGTTGATACTTGAGCAGAAGCTGGCGGCTTAGCCACTTTGGTGTTTATCAGCACCGAGTCAATAGATAAAGCACTGACATCAATATGTGAGCCTGCTCCTGATAGCTGCGTATCAAAATTATGTATCTGTACATTAAGCTCAGGTGTCTTAAGTGAGAGTTGCTGAATTTGAGCCTGCTGAATAGCAAATGAAAATGGCAAATCAAGCATGCTGCTTTGGGAGGGTTGCGTATCACTTTTACTGATAGATTTTTGTTCTACTGCTATCGTCTTAGCATCTATAGACAGACACACACTTGCGCAGCTCCACCACGTCAGAGCTATCTTGGCGTCTTTGAGACGAACATCTATGTTTTCATTCTGGTAACGTAAGTTCAGATTTGCACCCGACAACAAACGTTTGTCTATCCCCTTTATCTCAAGGCCTGCAACTGATTTATTCGCGACCCAAACTAATAGCTGTTGCCCGGGTAAAGTAAAGCATAAGCAAACTAGCAGTATAAACACACTGATTGAGGCGGTGATAAGTTTGATTTTGAAGCTTCTAAACTGCATTAAATTTCAGGCCCTATGACAATACTAAGACGAGTACTTTTACTTTCTTTGGTAAGCCCCCACGCATGGTCTAGGCGGATTGGGCCTACTGGTGTTAGGTAACGAAAACCAAAACCAGCACCGACTTCCCAAGCATCGGAGAAGTCATTCGTTGCAGTCCCTGCATCAATGAATAACGCCGCTCTCCAACTTGGGTGAAATTGGTAATTGTATTCCAAAGTGCCTGTTGCCAGGTACTTACCGCCTAAGATCCGCCCCTCGTCATCTCGTGGACCGACTGACTCGTAGGCAAAGCCACGGATACTCTGATCGCCGCCTGCCAAGAAGCGGTGAGTGAAGGGTATTTTATCGATATCTTTAGTTACAATGGCACCCAGATCGATACGGCCAAAGAACAAATGTCTAGCCTCCACACTTCTTAGCCACTCATTGTTCCAACGCACTTTTAACATATTCGTCGAGGACAATAAGGAGTCAGCAGCTCCCTCTATGGAAATTAACCTTTTATTACCCCAATACGGCAGCGCGCCACCTTTACTCTCCTTTTTTAAATAGCTGACTCCTGGTATCAGCATTTCGGTTTTTTGCGTTTCATTTTTTTGCTCTGTAGATTCATGCTCACGCTTGATAAAAGCTGTTCTTATCCAATTATCATCGGTTAGCCACTGACGCTGTACCTGTACATTCCAGATCCGGCTATCAATACCCTCAGTAACATCATCTTGTAATTGATACCCTCCTAACACCCGCCATAAATCATCGTTTGGGTTTTCCACGGGAATAGTGTAGCTAGCTGTAATATCCTGTTGCTTCTGAGAGATCCTAAGGTTTGATTCAAAAGAGTGACCCGACTTTGTGATCCACGGTTTAACCCATTTAAAACGTGTTTTGGCGCCAACATCATCGCTATATCCTGCGCCTAACTCAAAGCTATTTGCAGGCTTGTCTTCAACGTGAACACTCACTGGAATTTGCCCACTGGCACGCGCTTTTAATAATGGGTATACCTTGATAGCGCTAAAATAGGGGGTTTCATTTAATGCTAGATTAAAATCAGATAGTAAACCTGCCTCAAACGGCTGCCCTTTGGAAAAAGGACTCAAAGAACGGATATAATCAGCAGCTTTGGTGCTTCGTTCAATCGTCAAACCACCAAACTGATAGCGTATTCCTGTGTCCAATAAAAGTCGAACTCCAGCGTATCGATTGCCTTGATGTATGATCAGCTTAGATTCTTGCCATTGATAGTCAAAATACCCTAGCTCCAGCAGTTCACTTTCTAAACGACTTTTCGTTGCTTGGTAATCGCTATGATCCACCTGTTTACCGATACGTACAGGCACATCTTCTATCAAAGCTAACAACTCAGCGTTTGCTTTGCCTTCACCGATGAGGTCAATATTCACCGTTTTCCATTTTAATGGTGCTTCGAGCTTTATAGTAACAGCAACGGCTTGGCTATCTTCACTAAACTGTATCTCAAAATGATAGTAACCCAAGGCATTTAACGAACGGCGTATATCCGCTCGCATAGACTTGAGGACTCGCGGTGTTTTTGCTTTACCTTCATACCCTTTCAAAAAACCCAATACATTATCTTTTACCGTGCTGTTATCTAGGTTAACCACAATACTAGTGATATGTTCTGCTTCTGGACGAGACTGGGTTTCTACCGCAAAAGCAGAGAAGCAACATGTTAACAATACAATTTTCAGACAAAGAAGAAACGGCTTCATTTAAATAATACGACCTAAATATAGCGACTCAACAACACAGGTAGTGTCATTGTGCTTGTGAAATTGGAGACTGTAAAACGACTTTTAAAATAAAGTGTTATTTTGCCGTCCTTAACCTGAACATCGGGTTTATTTTGTAATATTGCCATCGTTGCTATCACACATTTATTTACAATCATGCTTTTTATTTTGTTACAGATGACGGACAATAGCGATAATTGAACCTGCAGAGTAAAATTATGCAATTCCCAAATGATGATAATGGCGAGCTTCTTGCCGAGATTGCCGCTGCTGGCGTTGACTTAACGCAGATGCAGAATATTGACTTTTATATTCTCTTCGAAAAAGCAGATGATGCAAAACGCTTCATCGACACTATTGAAAAAGATGAACTAGCGCCTAAAACCCAACTACAAAAATGCCCAGATACCGGTGTGTGGGAAGTGGTCACAACAGTAACTATGGTGCCGCTACATGAACTGCTTAGCCAAACAGAGCAGTACCTAGAGAGCATCGCAAATGAGCATGAAGGCTATGGCGACGGTTGGGGATTGATGGCTGACGAATAGCAGGCTGTTATCCCAATTATCTTAAGTAAATATCTTGTCGATAACTACGATACCGCACCCTGCTACCGCCAAGGTACCTACATCGATGTAGCCTGAGTAACCAAGCACACCTTAAGGTTTTAACAACATTTAATAGGTGTGCTAATACCTAGACGACTAACTTTTATCTGCTTTTCTAAAACTTCCTTGGTAATCAAATAACTTTTCGGAAACCTGCCAACCAAACTTTTTATGTAATTTGGCGATAACAAAATCTGGCGCGATGAGATCTGTCGTCGTTACCTGTGCAGCAGATAGCCACTTTGCAGGCACAGGTGTTGACTTTCTTCGTTTTGCAAAAAGCTGGTGGAACACAAATACACTTTTTTGATTAGAAAAATCATACACCTCACTACAGCTGGCACCATCTTCATCAAAGTAAGTAACTTTTAACTTATTTTCGCTAAACACTTCCCCACTTAAGCCGCTACACCTTAACACCATCGCATGTTTTAAATTTAGGGCAGCACGGAGCTTATCATCTGGGTCAGCCATAACCCCGCCACACTGATGACATTGTCTTGCCGCAATATCGTTTTCAGCACCACATGCGTCACATTCTTTGAATTTGAAGCGAAAGTCACATTGTTGTGAATCCCCATCAATATCCTCCAACAGCCCCTGGCAGCGTCGCCCAAAATGCTCTATCACTTTGCCCTGCTCATCCACTTTCCCCCAAAATATGTTTGCAAAGCCACAGCCTGGGCAAAGTACCTGTACCGGTTCATTGTCATTATTCGGCTTTTTGCTGCCAACCTCTGGCGAAAATAAGTCGAAATCATTTCCCGCATAATCTAGAACCAGACAATCTACTTTATTGTCATCCAGCCTAAGTCCTCTGCCTACAATTTGCTGATACAGGCTTACTGATTCTGTTGGGCGTAAAATTGCGATAACGTCTACGTGGGGAGCATCAAATCCAGTAGTCAATACCGACACATTAACTAGGTATTTAATTTCTTTATTTTTAAATTTCTTGATTAAGAGATCACGCTCTGTAGATTTGGTTTCACCGGTAATTAGCGCACTACACTGCTCCGGTAAGTAACCTAACACTTCCTTTGCGTGCATGACGGTGGCTGCGAAAATCATCACCCCTTGTCGCTGTGTACTCAAATCTATCAAGTGCTCAATAATACTTTTTGTCGCACGAGTCTGAGCATTTAATAATGTATTCATGTCTGATGCTGAATAGCGCCCAAATGAATCTGTACTTAAACTGGAAAAGTCATAGTTTTCTACCGCAGGATCTATTTGATTTGGCGGGGTTAGGTAGTTGTTTTTGATCATATACCTAAGCGGCAACTCATAAATACAATGCTTAAATGGTGAATCAGCTTCACCTCTAACGAAACCATGATAATGTTTTTGGTATATCCACCCCATGCCCAACCGATAAGGCGTTGCAGTGAGGCCTAGTATTTTTAAGTTTGGATTTAGTGTCCGTACTTGCTGCAGGATTTGCTGATACTGGCTGTTATCCTCGCCGCTTACTCGATGACATTCATCAATAATAACGAGGGAATAGAATTGATCGAGCTGAGAGACATTTCTCGATAAAGATTGCACACTGGCAAACGTGACTTGATGCTGTAACGACTTTTCTTTTAAGCCAGCGGAAAAAATACTCGCCTGTAAACCATAACTTTTATATTTTTGTGCATTTTGTTCAACTAACTCTTTAACATGAGTTAATACCAGTATTTTATGTTTAGCAAGCTTTGCTAATTCTGCAATAACTAAACTTTTTCCAGCTCCTGTCGGTAATACTATGACAGCAGAATCATTACTTTTACGAAAGTGAACCAAGGTATTTGTTACGGCTTCTTTCTGATAAGGTCTTAATACGTAAATAAGCGCCTCAAATATAACTAATTGATCCAAAAAAGGCGTATCTATTGAGATACGCCTTTCATGTAGGCTTTATCAGTGCAATATCTAACTACACCAATAATCGGCTATTTATTCGATTAGATAATCATCTAAGTTAACACCTTGGAATACCTTAGGTGTTTTACCGCGACCCGTCCACTCTGTTACCTCACCGTCAATGATTATACGGTATTTAGGTTTTACTTTTGAGCGACGATCAGCTGCGCCTTCACCTACTAAATCATCAAGCGTAAGTCCTTTTTCTTTCAACATTGCCATTACTTCAGCTTTGGCTTGTTGTTGTTCCTTTTGCTCATCCAGCGCTTTTTGAATATACTCCAATGCTTTTTCTAAATCACTCGGACTTGCAGTTTTTACAAAAGACTTGATCTCACGCATTGACACTCTCTCATTTAAGCTAGTTTTAATATTAATATTGAATACTATATTAAAATTTTAAAAAAACAAATTCTATTCTATATACCTAAAGATTTTAACAAAAAAAAGCGCCATAATAGCGCTTTTGTATGTGATTTAAGAAATTTTAATTACATTTTGTTTAAAACTCAATCTACTTTCCAGTCAATTGTCCCACCTGCTTTAATAGGAACTACTGAGCCTGTGCCGAGTGTGTAAGAGTCAGGCACCACCCATGGTGATTTTGTTAATGTAATCGTATCTTGATYTCGTGGCAAATTATAAAAGTCAGGGCCAAAGTGACTTGCAAAGCCTTCAAGCTTGTCAAGTGCTCCCGCTTCTTCAAATGCTTCAGCGTAAAGTTCAATAGCGGCATGCGCCGTATATGCACCAGCACAACCACATGCGGCTTCTTTTTTGTCTTTTGCATGAGGCGCAGAGTCTGTGCCTAGGAAAAACTTTTTACTGCCACTCGTTGCAGCTGCAATCAAAGCCTGCTGGTGAGTATTACGTTTTAAGATTGGCAGGCAATAGTAGTGAGGACGAATACCACCAGCTAGCATGTGATTACGATTATATAGTAAATGATGGGCTGTAATTGTAGCGGCAACATTGTCCGGTGCATTGGTAACAAAATCAACAGCATCTTTTGTGGTGATATGCTCCAACACAATCTTTAAAGACGGGAAGTTGTCTACTACCTTAGAGAGCTTAGTTTCAAGAAACACTTTTTCTCGGTCGAAAATATCGATTGAAGAGTCTGTCACTTCCCCATGCACTAGCAGCAACATACCAACTTCTTGCATAGCTTCAAGTGCAGGATATACATTTTCAATATCCGTGACACCCGAATCTGAATTAGTCGTCGCACCGGCTGGATACAATTTAGCCGCAACAATGTGACCAGTTGCCTTTGCTTTTTTGATTTCCTCTGGCGTCGTATTGTCTGTAAGATAAAGCACCATTAAAGGTTCAAAATTACCTTGCGGATTAGCGCCTATGATCCGCTCGCGATATGCCAAAGCACTGTCGGTACATGTTGCTGGGGGCACTAAGTTAGGCATAATAATCGCTCGCCCCATGTAGCGACTAATGTCTCTTACGGTATCAACCAATACGTCACCATCTCGCAGGTGAACATGCCAATCATCCGGTCTTGTGATTGTTAGCGTTTGTTTGCTGCTCATTGCTCTCTTCCACTACTGAATTTGCCCGATCATAGGCCGCGATTTGGTGTTAGTAAAGTTTTTAAGACGAAGCTTAGTTTATTTCAACTCAGAGGTATGGCTCTCTGTAGCGCAATAAAACAAACACTTCAGTATTGGTAAATAAGTGCAAATTACGTTAACGTAATCATAGTCATTTATGAGAAATATGTATGCTATCTGAAAACCAAAAACTAGAATCAAAAACAGAGCAGCTTAGCATCATCAACCAGTTTTCCTCGTCATTGCTGCACCTGACCAAGCTCGATGAATTATTTGAATACGTTACAACACAAGTCGTTAGTAAACTTGGCTTTGTTGATTGTGTGATTTATCTTGCAGACCCTTATCAAGAATACCTTGAAGTAGCTGCAAGCATGGGCGTGTCGGAAAATAATAGCGACTATCGAGTGGCACAAACTAGGATAAAAATAGGCTCAGGTATTACCGGCCAAGTGGCAATGACAAGAACGCCCTTTATTTCTGGAGATGTCGCTTCTCACCCTATGTACATCGCAGATCTTCGCCCTGCTCTGTCAGAATTATGTGTACCGTTGGAATATGAAGACCACTTGATTGGTGTAATTGATTGCGAGCACCCTGAAGCGGATTATTTTACTGCTGCACACTTACAGATTTTATCAACCGTCGCGCATTTATTAAGTGCAAAAATACATCAACTTAGAACACTGGAAAATCTACAATCCACCATTGCTCAATTACATCAGGCTCAGAATCTAGAAAAGTCTTTGTTGAAAATTGCTAACATCACTTATCGCTTCGAGAATTTAGAAGCTTTTTATGATGATCTATATATGATCATTGCATCCCAACTAAGTGCGGAAAACTTTTTTATTGGTTTATACGATACCCAAGAGGACGTGCTAGAAATCGTTTACTTGGTTGAAGGTGCAGAAAAATGCAATGCGCACCAGCGAGTGTCAAAAGATCAAATAAAACATAGCGCATCTTATTTTATATTAAAAAATCAGCGACCACTTTTATGCGACCATCTCCAGTTTAACACGCACATAAAACGGGGACATTTTAAGATGATTGGCCGCTCGCCCCGCTCTTGGCTGGGTGTGCCATTTATTGTTAATAGCCAGTATCAAGGTGTAATCGTCCTACAGAGTTATGACAATGACCACGCCTTCGTCAACCACGACCTTTCTATTTTGACTTATATAAGCCGTCAAGTCAGCATGGCAATTGACCGGCAATTATCAAGGCAAGCACTTGAACACCGCGCGCTACATGACGACTTAACAAGTCTGGCGAATCGATATCTGTTATTAGAGCGGATAAAACATGCTATTTTACGACTCGCTCGAGGCTCATCTTCTCACATGCACTGCCTTATTTATCTAGATTTAGATAGGTTTAAAAGTATCAATGATTCGCTTGGGCATGATGTTGGTGATCACTTCTTAATTGCGATTGTGGAAAAAGTTGGTACTTGTATTCGTAAAACAGATACATTTGCTCGCCTTGGTGGCGATGAATTTGCAATTTTTTTAGAAAATGTGTCGGATAAAAAGCAAGTGAGTGTCCTCCTTGATAGGATCACAAAAGCAATTACCAAGCCCCTACATATCGACGGTCATGTGCTCCAGGCATCAGCAAGTATAGGTGTTGCCTTTACCGACAAAGACTCTGATAGCGCAATCAACCTATTGCAGCAAGCTGACGCAGCTATGTATGAGGCTAAGTCCTCAGGACGAGGACAAGTGTGTTATTTTAATAACGCGATGCGTAAACGCCTGAAACAACAAGCAGATATAGAAAATGATCTCCAGCATGGCATTAAAAATAACGAATTTGCTTTGTACTACCAACCGATATTTTCACTCAACACCGGAGCGATTGTTGGTTTCGAGGCATTAGTACGATGGTTTCACCCAAAAAATGGCCTTGTTTCTCCTGATACCTTTATTCAAATAGCAGAGCAAACCGGGCAAATCATCGAGCTGGACTTGCACCTTCTAACCCTAGCTGCAGCACAATTAAAGCGCTGGAAAGATCAAGGTCAACCGCCGATACGAGTTACCGTCAATGTCTCTTCTCGGCATTTTGCCAGCCTAGATTTTGTAGATACAATCAGAGAACTTTATCAACGTTATGAGCTGCATTCTGGCTCACTATGTTTGGAGATCACAGAGTCAGGGCTTATCGCCAACTTAGCGCTAGCGACAAAAATTATCCATGGATTGGCTTCCCTTGGCGTCAAACTTTATCTAGATGACTTTGGTACCGGATATTCAGCACTTGGCTATTTACACCAATTACCTATTCACGTACTAAAAATAGATAAAAGTTTTATTGATCAGCTCACTGAAAAAGAAAACCCGCTCGTAGATGCGATTTTAAAACTTGCTCAATCACTCAATTTGACTGTGGTGGCTGAGGGCATAGAGCAGCAGACGCAATGGCAGTTATTGAAACAAAAAGGCTGTCAGTTTGGCCAAGGGTTTATTGTTTCTCAACCGCTGCCAGCAGATCAAGCGATGGCTTTTGTTTTTAGCTACTCTGAAAACATAGGCAAAATTTAAAAACAACCAGCTCGTTCATCTTTAAGCCAAACCTTTGATTAACGCACCAAAGGTTTGGAGAAAATTTGACTTTAATTATATGAATAAAACTAAACTATAATTTTTTGCAATTTTTTTACAGAATTGGTGACAACGCTGTCATTTTTAGTGTTATAGTGGATTTGTGAATTTTTGAACAATTCACCATAGGTATTTAGACGTCTAGACATTGATAATAAATAAATAGAATCGTAATATTGAGTAAAGCTGAGATTTACTCACTTCAAATATGAGAACTGTTGATAATGATTGATATAAAGCACCTAAAAACTATCTCCACCTTGAAAGAAACTGGTTCTCTTGTGAATACAGCACGAGAGCTTTTCCTGACTCAATCTGCTTTATCTCATCAGATCAAAGATCTCGAGAGCAAACTTGACTGTCAACTATTCGAGCGAAAGACCCAACCGGTGCGATTTACACCTCAAGGTATGTTGTTGCTAGAACTTGCAAATGAGGTATTGCCAAAAGTTGAAGCTACTAAATGCCGTCTAAAAGAAAGCCTGAATCAACCGATTTCACAGCTAAGGCTCAGCGTCGAATGCCATGCTTGTTTTCACTGGCTATTGCCCACGATAAAAGAGTTCAATACGTTTTGGCCTGATATTAAAGTGGATTACGAGCGTGGATTTAGCTACGACGCAATTCCAGATCTCATGGATGATGAACTTGATTTGGTACTTACCTCTGATATTCGTGAACCAGAAAAACTAGAGTATGCACATTTATTCGACTTTAAGTTAAAGTTAATTGTCGCGCCAGATCATGAGCTTGCCAAAAAAGCCTATGTGACCGCGCTAGATTTAAAAGATGAAACTATCATCTCTTATCCCATACCTCGTGAAAGGCAAGACATTTTTAAGCACTTTATTCAAAACGCTCGCTTTGACGGTACACTCAAAAACGTAGATCAAGGACTACTTATTTTTCAGCTTGTCAGTGCTGGAATGGGAGTTGCCGCGTTACCTGATTGGTTGGTAACGCCATACGAAAGTCAAGGGCTAATTAAGTCAATCCCACTTGGTGCGCTTGGACTGAGCCGCCCAATGTATTTAGCCATGAAAAAAAGTATGAAAGACAATCCTGTATATCGACACTTTCTGAACACATGCAGAAAAACAACCGCACGATAAATAGTTGCGCGCTCGCTTGCTTTTTTGCTCTGTCATAGCGGTCGAAAGTCTCGTAGCCGTAGCTGGGCGTTTTTAAATAGGCGCAGAAGCGACGGCTGTAAATATGATGTGATTGATTTCTAGAACCCGCTTCTCATGCTAGCATACCCTCAAGTTACACATGCTAGCACAAGGATTTTCCATGTTTGAAGTGAAAAAGGTTCTCGGTCAACTACTCATGCCATTACCTTTGTCTTTAATTCTGTTGATGGGCTTATTGCTGTTTGTCGCAAAAACTCGAAAAGCACCATACATTTTTTGTTGGCTGAGCTTACTGTCTATTTGGAGTTTATCTACTCCCTATGTAGCACAGAAAATTATCGAAACAGATGCTCAAATGCTCACCGCGTTTGACCCAAGAAAACATCAAAGTATCGACAAGATTGTCGTGCTGGGTTGCGATTTATATCCAAATCAATCATTACCTAGTAATGCACAACTTGGCGGTTGTAGCCTTGCTCGCTTGGTTGAAGGTGTGCGTTTAGCGAACCTTTACCCTAGTGCACACCTATTTGTTTCAGGGTATGGTTATGGTCATGCCACTAGCGCAGGGTTAATGGCCAAGACAGCTCAAAGCCTAGGTATTGCAACTTCGAGGATAAAACAGAACCCAAATCCAAAAGACACCGCCGACGAAGCCAAAATGCTCGCACCTATGTTAATTGATTACAATGTAGCACTTGTCACCTCTGCTACACATATGCAGCGAGCGATGGATCTTTTCAACGCTCAAGGGGTTGAGACCATCCCTGCACCGACAGAATTTTATAATTTTGCTCAGCATCCATGGAGTCGACAGTTTATCGCCAACCATACCGCACTCGAAGTCGTAACTAGAGTTTGGCATGAACAGGTTGGCAAAGTATGGATAGCTATTCGTCGCGCGATTGACCCAGAAGCACTCTAAATGACGAAAAAGACAACAAAACAAGGCTAAATCCCGATAAATTGGCGCTGAAAAACGTAAAAAATTGAAAATTTACGCAAATATGGGTATAAATAGAGTTTAATCTTAACCCGCGTATCCGCGTACAACACGACTAGGATCTACGATGAGTAAACTAGATAAAACTGAAGTACTAAGCGCTTTCGAAGCTGCGTACGAAGCTGCACATGGCAAAAAGCCTGAAATCACTGCGAAACCAGGTTGGTATAGCATCGATGGCGGCAAAAACATGCGCCTTGCAGAGGTAGCGGCATTAACCGAAGAGCTAACTTCAGGGTCAGCTGTAGCAAGTGAGACAACGCAGGCGCCTGCTAAAAAAGCGAAAACGACTAAAAAGGCCCCTAAAGCAGCTGTAAAATCAGTAAGCTTTGCTGTCGTTAAAGAAAACGAAGAAGGCTTTAAAGCGGAAGAACAGTGGATTGCAGAGCTTGCTGCAAAAGACCATGACTGCCGCCTACCTCGTGGTGTTGTGTAACTGGCTTACACTTATCATGAATAAAAAAACCTCGCTCTGTCGAGGTTTTTTTATATCTGTAACAGTAAAATAGATTTACTCCTCCAAATTGAGCAAATATTAAGTCTAATCGGAATTACACCTTAAAAACGGAAACTTGCTTATTAAGGCGCTCCGATAAAGTCTGAAGATGGTTGCTGACATCAGCATTACTTTTTGCACTGTTGGTAATTTCAGAGATGCTACTGCTGAAATCGTTAATATTCTCACTAATTTCAGCAACCACCGTGGTCTGCTCTTCTGTAGCAGTCGAAACCTGAATATTCATACCAACAATTTCATCTACCGCTTGATTAATCTCAGTCATGAGTTTTGCTGACTCATTGGCTCGATTGACTCCTGATGCTGCACTACTTTGTGCTCCTTCCATTGAAGATACTGCGTGTTGCGCTGTACCTTGCAGCTTTGAGATCATCTCTCTTATAGATTCTGTTGCTTTTTGAGTGTTATGTGCAAGCTGCCTCACTTCATCAGCCACCACAGCAAACCCACGGCCTGATTCACCTGCCCTAGCCGCTTCAATCGCAGCATTTAATGCCAGTAAATTAGTTTGTTCTGCGACGCCTTGGATCATTAATACCACTTGATTGATTTCGTTTGATTGATCATTCAGTGCCTTTATTAGTTGTGCATTGTCTCCAACTTCACCAGCAAGCTTTTCGATGGTTTGAATATTTTGTGAGATAACCCCAACACCTTGTTTTGCCAACTCTCCTGAGACTTCAGCTTTATTCGCCGTGTTCATTGCACTGTGTGCAACCTCTTGAATAGCACTGCTCATTTGAGTGGTCGCGGTTGCAATCATTACCGTTTGTTGTTCCTGCTGCTGCGATGTCCCTACCATAGATTGACTGATTGTATTCAGTTCACAAGCCGTCTTGGACAAACTATTTACCATAGTGACTAAACTTTTAACTAAGTCATGTAAGCTGGAAATCATACTGTTAAAGTCGCGCCCAATTTCACTCAATTCATCGTTTCCTTCAATAATGACCCTCTGAGTCAAATCGGCATCCCTGGCAATGTTACCTATGCGCATCCGTAGCCGCGTAAGTGGCTTATTAATGGATTTAAAAATCAGCATTCCTATCGTTAACATCATAACAATAATGGCAACGGAGGAGATGAGCATAGCGGCCTTTGTGGCATCCGCTTCAGCACGTCCCATACTACGTAAACTATTTGCTTCTGTGAGCTGTAGTTCAATTAACGCATTATAGCTTTCACTTAATGGATCAAAAGCTGCGTACAAGTCATGGATAAATACATCATAGGGGATTGAGTTAAAGGTGTTTGCTCTAACCCTTGCGATGTAATCGTCGAGTAATCTCTCAACCACTTGCTCTGCCTTTTCAGACGCACTAACTAAATCTCGCTCCTGCTTTGTTAATCCTGTTTGAAGGTAGTTTTTCCATTCACCCTGCGCCGTATTTTTAGCTGCTTCTATTTGTTCAAGCRCGGCGCGGTCAGACAGTTGCTGGCCCCTTAACTTATGAAAGGTATCCACAATCACGACCGCGTAATTATCAGAAACCACTTTTATCTGCTTTAATGGCAGAACTCTATCGTCATATATGCGGTCAATGTAACTGGTTAGGTTTGAAAGGGTAGCGATTGTAAAAATGGTGGCAAATATAAAAAATATAGCGGGAATGCCTGAAAGCGACAACAACCTGCTTTTGACTGAGAAGCTATTTAACATCGACTTTTTCTTTTTGGCTAATACTAAGTTTTAGTATTACCCAATACTTTATTATTGCAATAAAGAATGTTATTTAACCAATGCTGGGTTGATTGAGGTCATTACTCAGGACAATATATAACCACGCTGACGCTAAAAGGGGAAGCAGCCATACTTAGCCGCTTCCCCTTTTACTATCCTAAATTGGATATATTGCGTTTTAACACTCTTCGTTTTCAGCATTAAGATTTTCTTTCACATCTTCACACGCATCTTCAACGCTGTTTTCAACTTTTTGTACTGCTTCATCAAAACGCTCTCCAGCTTCCTCTGCAGGGCCTTCACTACAACCAAAAAGTGCTAAAATTGAAATAAAACCAAACGCTTTTGCTAAAGTAATTACTGAATTCATAACCAAACTCCTACTACCTGTAATAAATTAATTTGTCCCTTACCTTGGTGCTCGAGCTTTACCAAAAATAAAAGAAATGATCATAAAGGCGATAAACACAAAAAATAGAATCTTCGCCATTCCCGCCGCTGCACCTGCTATTCCCGTAAACCCAAGTACAGCTGCAACAAGTGCTAAAAACAGGAACATAATAGCCCAACTTAACATAGTATCCTCCTTAGGCAGTTAACTCTTGCAACTGCTTCATTTGATCGTGACAAGCCTGCATTCGTACCTGGATCTGTAATAACGTGCTTTTACATTTTGGTGGCAGCGTTTTGCTTAACGCCTCATCCAGTTTTTTCAACACCTTATCTTCCACTTCTTCCAGTTGAGAAATGTAAGTATGCGCCTTATCTGTGCTGACCATGCCCACTAACTTTGTGTAGGATTCGCGAATATCTACGCTCAACGCTGTATCAGTCTCAATCTCACCCTCATCTATCAAAACAAATGGTTGCAGATCCGAAATAGCTTGTGCTTTATCTACAATCATTTGGTCAAATATTCTACTGAGTTCAATATCATCAAGCTTTTTCTTCGCTTCGGTGTAAAATTCAACACCGCCATTCAATACCTTAATAAGTGCCTTTACCGGCTCTAAATCATAATTAGACTCTGCCATGTAAAACTCTCCTTTCACTAAAAATTTACTCTGACTTGGGTGTGTTAAAACACTTTTTGTCATTGCCGACCTAACTAATGCAGTTTAGATGCCAAAAGTTAAATTATTGATTTATAAACACTTTAAAGAAATCCCCACCGTTGAAAATGAAAAGTTTACAAACCGCATGTAATTTATTCGCGTGATAATTGCGCACCAAGTTCGCTGCCGCCTTTTGCATTAAAGTCCAGTGTGCGAATTGGAAAAGGAATAAGGATATTATTATCAGCCAACACTTTATTAATGGTACAAATCGCGCGATGCCTGATAAGCATAAAGCCCGGCTCTTTAGGGTAGTCCACCCAAAACCATAGCAATAGATTTATCGAACTATCTCCAAACGATTCAGCGTAAACGTCACTCTCTTGCTTATTAACAACGAAATCCAGCTCGTTTATTGCCTCTACAATCACTTTTCTTGCATGCTCAGGGTCGTCTGAGTAGGAAATGCCAAAAGGTATTTCGATCCGCCTTTTGCCCAACTTGGTATAATTTTGTAATTCATTCTTAAATAGGATCTTATTGGGAATATATGACAACTGACCGTAAAAGTTCTCTACTAGGGTATTTCTCAAGTTAATTTTGCTCACGGTACCAAAACAATCTTTGGTCTTAATAATATCACCCACAACAAAGGGCTTTCTTACTCCCATTACAAATCCCGCTATCAAGTTTTCGGTCATATCTTGAAACGCAAAGCCAATTGCTAAACCAATAATCCCCGCCCCTGCGAGTAATGACATTACGGCGCCTGAGAGCCGGACTATATCTAGTGCGAAGAAAATACCTATGGCAATAATAGAGATTTTAAATATTGACGTGATAAGTGTTGCGACTTGATCAGTTTTTACCGCTTTACTAATCGCTTTTGAGAACCATACTGAGGCAACCTTAGCAAGCACTATAAATACTAGTAGCGTTGCTAGAGCTAACACCAAATTGGGAAGCAGCTGTACAGCTGCCTCAAGCCAAGAAATAAGCTTATCGTTAATTAATGTCCAAAATTTTTCTATATTCATTATCTGCTATTCCTATATAAAGAAGTACATAACAGAAAATGCAGTTTTCATTCCTTGTTTTATTAATTCAACATTCATTTAAAAAGTAATTTTTACAATATGAATTTCTTTTTTTCTCGGTAAATTCTTCTCCCCCTCATAACAAAAAACAAAAACAAACTAAAAATCAACAACTTAAATACTGGCACAGTAGGTGCATTATTCATTGCGACTACGAAATTAAAGGAGTTTAAATTATGAAAAAGACATTAATTGCAACAGTACTTGTATCGTCATTAACTACCGCTTCTGCATTTGCTACAGATAATTCTTGGGAAAAAGAAGCGAGTGACGCATGGATTGATGGTAAAGCGGAAGCAACTTTACTATTTAACGGCGAATTAAATAACTTCGACATTAATACAGACGTCAAAAACGGTGTGGTTGTGCTAACTGGTGAAGTTGAGCACTCTGTAGACAAAAAGCTTGCCGAAGAGTTAGTGCTTGGTATTGATGGTGTAAAAGACGTAGATAATGAACTAACCATTGTTGATATGTCGGATGAGCGTAAAAAAGAGCGCGATCATGACAGTGACACAGACTTCACTGATGCCAAAATCGCAACTGTAATTAAGTCGCGTTATTTGTTTGATACCGATGTTGATGGCACCGACATTGATGTCGATGTTGAAAATCGCGTCGTCACCTTAGAAGGCCACGTTGGCAGCGAAGCAGAGCGCGATTTAGCCGTACAGATCGCAAAAAATGCCAATGATGTTAAGGACGTAGAAGATAACTTACGTATCAGTAAAAAGTCATAAACACACTTACCTAGAGGGGGCACTTCCCCCTCAAATACTAATATTGATTTAAGGAGTAAAGATGAAACAACTAACTATCGCTGCAGCACTTCTAGCTTCACTTGGACTAGCCTCAACGGCCGCTCACGCAGACTCTGATTTTGGTTTAGATGATTATAAAATTTATACTGGTATTGGTTATGGTCAATACTCCTTCCAGTGGGAAGACCGCGAAAATGATACCTCGTTCGATGACGACTCATCGATGCTTAAAGCGTACGTAGGGACAAAAATTAACCCTTACTGGAGCTTCGAGCTAGCCTACGAAAATTTTGATGAAGCAAGTGATATTGATAATTCAGCGGAAATTGATGGCATATCTTTGTCAACTCGAATTTCCGCGCCATTAAACGAACATTTCTCTGTATACGCGAAAGGCGGTTGGCTTGAATGGGACGCAGATATTTATGCTGACATTCCAGCGGTAGGCCGCGTTTCTTCTAGCATGGAAGGTGGTGATTGGCTCTACGGGGCAGGTGTTGAGTTTCACCTAAATGAAAGCGTTAACGTGCGTTTAGAATACACTCGCTATGAACTCGAAGATGATATTGACCCAGATATGGACGTAGCAGCTGTATCTGTTGAGTATCAATTTTAAGCAACCTGAACAAAAATGGCTCTATACTAATTATCTTGATTAAGTGGTCGGTTTGAGACGAGCAAATCTTGTAGACAACGCAATAAGCGTCAGGTTCACTCCATCAAATTGAGCAAGTAACAGGGCTAATTGGTATTAATATAGCCTCCCGATTATTTCCCCTTTGACTCAGTCCTAGCTCTATTATTAAGAGCTTAGGTTTGGCGCTATCACCTGATAGCGCCCTTTTTGTACCTATTTCTTAATAAAGTGGTCTGTTTTGAGACGAAAAAACCTTGTAGACAACGCAGTGAGCGTCAGGTTCACTCCATCAAATTGAGCAAGTAACAGGGCTAATTGGTATTAATATAGCCTCCCGATTATTTCCCCTTTGACTCACTCCTTGCTGTATTATCAAGAGCTTAGGTTTGGCGCTATCACCTGATAGCGCCCTTTTTGTACCTATTACCTAAATCAAGTCATCTAGTTTGAAGTGAGACACCTTGTCAACAGCACCGCAGCACATCTTGCTCACGCCAAGCTACCTATATTCAGTAGACTAGAGAAACCTTGCTGTTTAGTTGTTACAAGATAAGCAAGTCTTAGCACAGTGAGCGTCAGTTTTCGCCTTCCAATCGAGTAAGTATTAATACTAGTCGGTAACTATACACACCATGTACTTCTTCCAGGCAATATTTACACAAATTGTAACTCCTACGCTTCAAACTTCAGAGCACATTTATAAACCACTGATTTTTAACAACTAAATAATGGCAAAACACTTGCAACTGTAACTGTGAATTAAATAAATAAGGAGCTGTTATGAGTAACCAAGCTAATCAATCAGAAGCAAAAAATACTAATGGGCCAAAAGCCAATGGCCAAGACTCAAGTCACCCGTTAACAGATCAGATTGCTGATTCTTTACATGCGTCCGTGGATTCACTCCATGCCTCAGCTTCACGTACGGAGACCACATTACGAGAAAAGAGCCATCACTCAGGTGAAACCATCGATGCTAAGCGCAAGCAGTTAACCCAAGCATGGAATAACTCTACTGTTAAAAAATATGCAGAAGAAAACCCGGTTAAAACTGCAGGGATCGCCTTCTCTCTAGGTATGTTGGCAACTATGTTACTGAGGAAAAAATAATGATGCAGGACCAAGCTCACACCAGAGATAGTCAAGCACCTCACGAGCGCGCTCCAGCGCTCGCTGAGTTAAAACAAGCTTTGACATCACTATTTTTAAGTTATCAGCATATTCTAGAGTCAAAGCTTAATCTATTTGGTGCAAAGTTTCGCGCCAATTTAAAGACCTTGTGTATCGCACTAGGGCTAATTTGCTTTTCACTAATACTTACCGCCATGGTATGGGCAAGCCTTCATGTATTATTTGCTTATGCACTTACTTATGCAGGTCTTAGTTGGTTTATTTCAGCCGGAGTGGTGTTAACTATTAATATTGCTGTGATCTACTACCTGATAGTCACAGGGCTAAAGCTCTTCAACAATAGCATCACCGAGTTGACTTCTGGATTTAATGTAACGCTCGCAGACACGGGAGGCAGCAATGACAAAACTCGCTGAGTTTATTGTCGACAAGCTACAACAAGACGTTGTGGCACAAAAGCGTAAACTGATTGATGCGAAGCAACGAGCCCGGCTCACGCAAATTAGGGTGGATAAGGCGGTGAGTGACACGATGAGCTCACCACAAGGCATGTTATCTGCATTTTTGTTTGGCGCGCTTAGCGCTAAATATGGACGAATTGGGGCGCTTCGAAAACTCGTTTTACTCCAAAGAGTGGCACAAGGATTAATTTAAGCCCAGTGCCACTTCCAAATTCATGGCAATTTTTCTTGAATCTCTTTCAAGTCGTTCAAGGTAATAGGTTTTAGCATGACATCATCAATTTTTGCTTCAGCTAGCTTTTCTGGTTCAGGGTCATAGCCACTGGCAATAACAATATACTGCTCTGGTGATTGCGCTTTTATTTCTTTTGCCAATGTCAGACCTGATTTGTCTGGCAGACCAATGTCCAATAAAATTGCATCAAAAAAACCTTCTCTATGACTACTAAACTCTTGCCAGCAACTATGGGCGCAGTCAGCTGATACCACATTTATTTGAAGTGAATTAAGCAGTAATGTCAGTAAGTTTCTGGTGTCACTATCATCTTCAACAACTAAAAACGTCAGCGCATTGGGAGGCTCTTTTATCTCGGCTGAAGAATTCCGCTGCTCGCCTGAGAGATACTCCGTCAGACACCGTCCCAAGTCAGATACATTAATAGGTTTACTCATCATGTCATCAAAGCCCAGCGCCACCAGCTCCTCTTTAGTGCCTTTTTGAGCAGCAGCGGTTAACGCAACAACGGGTAAGTTGATGTCTCGCTCACGCACGGCGACAATAGTATCGCGACCATCCATGCGTGGCATGTGTAAGTCCATCAAAACCAAATCGTATTTTGCAGCATCACGTTCTAACAAAGCGAGCGCTTCTACACCGTCGTTGGCAATATCCGCAGTCGCTCCCACTTGTCCAATTAAGGTACGCAATAACATTTGAATTTCACCAATATCTTCAACTATCAGAATATGTCCCTGTAAGTCAGAAGGAAGTGAACAGTCATTGTCATTGTGCATTTTATTCAATGACAGCGGTGCAAGCTCTAGTGTTTCATCAACATTGAGTGCAATATCAAAGCGAAACTTACTCCCTTCACCCAGCGTAGACTCTACATTGAGTGCTCCACCCATCAGTTTAATCAGAGCCGAACTAATAGCCAGCCCAAGCCCTGCTCCTTCATTGGTTCGCGTAGTGACATTTTGTACCTGCTCAAAAGGCTTAAATATCCGTTTTATTTTTTCTTCTGGGATCCCAATGCCAGTGTCAACTACGTTAAATTGCAACCTATGATGTTGCGTAAAAGTAACTTCTACAGTGACAAAACCTGAGCTGGTGAATTTGATGGCGTTGTAAATGATATTAATCAACACCTGCTTGAGCCTAGTTTTGTCCACCTCAATGTCTTGTGGCAGTGGTGTTGTCGCAACAATGCTGAAGCTTAACCCCTTCTTAGCAGCTGCCATTCTGAATAAGCTATACAAGTCGCTCAAAAAGCTATTTAAGCACGTGTTTTGCTTGTTTAGCTCAAGTTTATTCTCCTTCAATTTGGACAAGTCCAGCACATCATTCAATAAATTAAGTAAGTGCTCACTATTATTATTGATTATAGACAGCTCTGGTTTGATATTTTGTAGCTCTTCTCGCGATAGTAATAAATTTGTATATCCAAGAATGGAAGTTAAAGGGGTTCTCAACTCATGGCTAAGATGTGCTAAAAACCGGTCTTTCGCACGACTATCTGATTCAACGCGCAACCTTTCTAACCTTTCACGCTCCAGTTCTTTACGTGCTAAGGCATAACGAATAGAGCGAATAAAACGTGGACTACTGATTTCAGACTTAAGTACAAAGTCTTCAGCACCAGCTCGCAAGGCCTCATTATCCAGTATTTCATCAGATTGCCCTGTTAACATGATGATCGGCGTATGAACCTGACGCTTCCTCGCTTCCTCTAAAACACTTAACCCCGTCTGTGCACCTAGTTGATAATCAAGCAAACAAAGGTCAAACGTATTGCCTTCCAGCGCATCTAACGCTTGATGATATTGACTTTGCCATACCAAATTAAACTTAAAATTAGGAATACATTGTAAGTAGTCCAGCGTTAGAATGTAATCATCTTCATCGTCTTCGATAAGCAAGACATTGATTTCACTCACAGCGTCTTTAGTCATATCGCCCTCCACTGACATAATGCTAATTGCTCCAAAATAACAAATGTGCAATACAAATTAATTAGGCAATTCGACTATTTCAATCCAATACTTTCCTAAATTTTTCATAAGGTCGACCAAGCCATCAAAGTCTACCGGCTTGGTGATGTATGACGCGGCACCCGAGTCATAACCTCTAAGCTTGTCTTCTTCTTCTTTTGAAGTTGTCAATATCACCACTGGAATAGAGCGCAATTTGGGGTCTTTTTTGATCTCTTGTAATGCCTCTCGACCATCCATTCTGGGCATATTTAAGTCCAATAAAATAAGATTTGGTCTTGGGTACTTCACCTTGTCGGTAAAATCACCTTCATTTCTTAAATACTCTAAAAGCTCAACGCCATCTCTCACAAACTGAAAAGCATTTAACACTCGGCTTTCTTCTAAGGCGTCTTGAGCAAGTAGGCGATCATCTTCGTCATCATCTGCCATCAAAATATGAATTGGTTGCGATTTCTTATAGTTCATTTCTTAGTTCCTGGATCATTGGTGCGGGTTCGATAGGTAAAGTAATTGTAAATTTTGCACCTTTACCATTTTCACTGTTTGCAGCTATCACACCGCCGTGTCGCTCAACGATACGCCGACATACGGTTAAACCGATACCAGTTCCGGCGTATTGCTTGCGGTTATGAAGGCGCTGAAACGGCGAGAAAATCTTCTCCGCATATTCAGCTTCGAAGCCAACCCCATTATCTTCAATAATAAAGGTAAAAGCGTCCTGCGTCGCAAGTGCACTTTGCTCGACATCAATGGTGATAATTGGGTCACGCCCTTCCACTCTAAACTTAATTGCATTTGAGAGTAAATTTAAGAAGAGCTGATGGATCTGGCTTGCATCACATTTTATTGTTGGCAATGGCGCTACATTTAATATCACATTACTCTCTGTTATCGCTATTTCGAGGTCATCCAGCACAAACTGCATCACTTTGTTTAGGTCTTGTGATTCAAATGGCTCTGCACGGGTTGTTACTCGTGATAATTCTAACAAGTCTGTAATAAGCGTTGACATGCGCTTTGCTGCGCTTGTCATTCGAGCTAAGTAGTCCTTACCTTTTTCATCAAGCTGCTCGCTGTGGTTCTTCTCGATTCTGTCACCAAAGGCACGAATTTTTCGCAGTGGCTCTTGAAGATCATGCGAAGCAACAAAGGCAAAGTCTTCCAGTTCTCGGTTACTTCGGTTCAGCTCTTCGGCATAATGCTCTAGTACATCTGTTCTTGCCTTAACTTTCTCTTCTAGTTCACTATTTGCTTTCTCAAGCTCCACTTTTGCTCTTTTAGCACTGCGTAAGTTAACAATAAGCAAAGTCAGGATAGCAAATATCATCACTGCACTGAGTAAAGTGAACACTACGATGTTAATTTGCGCTTCTTTACGTACCCGTTTGAGCTGATTGAGCTGCACTGTTCTAATATCTGCCTCAGCAGACATAATGTCTGTGTACGCTTCTCGCAATGCGCCACCCGACTCTATGGTGCGCCCAAGTAAGCGAGACTCATTCACTTCCGCTGCACTGCGCGCGACCAATATTGTGCTTCGCAATGCGGTAAAGCGCTCTTTCACTCCATTTACGTACTGATTAATTTTTTGTTGTTGCACTTCACTTTCGGAGCGGCTTTGAGCGACCTTAAGTAGGCTGCTATCTAAATCAGATAGCGCACGCTTAAACGGCATTAAATCGCTTTCTTGATTTGAGATTAAAAAAGCGCGCTGACCCGCTTCAGCATTCAACATCGCGATATGTAGCCGGTCCAACGACATCATCACTTCACTGGTATTGCGAATACTCTCTTGGACGAGGTTTAGCTCTTTTACATTGTTAAACCCTATCATCGCATTAGATGCAACGACGCCTACACTTGCTAAAACAGCGACCCAAATGAACCCTATTCTGTTACTTAAATTCATCAAGCGGCCTGACTTGTCAGTTTTGTTCACTCATCACTTCCTTGCTCCACCAGCATCTGCAATAATTCACTACACTCTTTTGTCGCTTTGATAATGGTGTTAGCTATATCAATTATCTGTTGCTCCGAGTTAGGCTGAGTAACTATCAACTTAACCAACTCCGCATTCATAGAGATCTGATTCAAAGGTTTGCGCGCATCATGTACTACTGTGGCAAGTTCGCTTCGATCAAGTGGTTTCATTATTCCTCCTGCTCATTTACGCTTGTGCTTCTCCCTCGTAGGCATTCAAGCGGTTATATAGTGTTTTGGTACTGATCCCTAACATTCTGGCGGCTAATGTTTTATTGCCATCAACCGACTCTAGGGTCTGGTAAATAAGCGCCCTTTCAACTTCTTCAATTGTTTTACCTGGTTTCACCTCTGGTGTAGGCATCGCTGCACTGTGCACTCGGCTAGAGCTGCCGACTTGTGGTGGCACCGAAGTTTGATTAGCTTGGGCATGCTCAACCATGCGTTTAGCTTGCGCAAACGGTGAGGCAAAATTGGCATCAAAAACGAGATAGTGCTCGTCCAAATCAGCCATAATATAGGCTCGATGGATTGTATGCTTTAGCTCCCTTACGTTACCCGGCCAGTCATATTCAACCAACCTATCCATGTCGGCTGCTTTTATCACAAAGTTGCTATTCCCTTTCTTATTTAGCCCTTGAAGAAAGTGCTCTGCCAGTAGCGGTATGTCCTCTTTTCTGTCTCTTAGGGGGGGGATATGAATAGGAAATACCGCCAGTCGAAAATAAATGTCCTCACGAAGCACATCATTAGTAGCGATATCTTCAACACTTCGGTTGGTTGCCGATATAACTCTACACTGCACATCAATTGGTTTGGTCCCACCTACACGCGTCACGGTTTGCGTCTCTAATACCCGTAATAAGTTGGGTTGCTGCTCTATCGGCATTTCTGTCAATTCATCGAGAAATAACGTGCCGTGTAATGCCTGTTCAAATACCCCAACCTTTTGCGCATTTGCCCCCGTGAAGGCGCCCTTTTCATGACCAAACAGTTCACTACCGATAAGATCTTTGGGAATTGCTCCACAATTCACATTGACTAGTTCACCGTCAACTTCACTCGCATTGTGAATTGCTCTGGCGAACATTTCTTTACCGACACCGCTTTCCCCCATTAACATGACGTTGGCATCTGTACGCGCTACTCGCTCAATCATTTTATAAAGATGCTGCATTGTTGCTGATTCACCCAACAACACACCAAAATGTGCTTGGCTTTCACTGCGTTTTACTTTTTGCTTCACCGGACTCAGCGCATTTCTAAAGTCGTCTGCATCGACTGGTTTTGTTAGGTAATGCAGACCATCATGACACAGTTGTGACAACGCAGTTTTAACAGATGGGTGCCCAGTAACCATAGTGATTGGTGTGTTTATGCCAGCGGCTCTCACCTCATCTACTAGGTGTAAACCACTACCGTCTGGTAGCATAAAATCTAAGAAAATATGATCAAAGTGCTGGCTTTCAAGCCATTGCCTAGCTGCGGCAAGGTCACTGGCGACACAGGCTTGATGGCCAAGGTACTCTACTATCCGACATGCCAAATCGGCAAAGTCATGGTCATCATCAACTAATAATACGGTTTTCAATTGAGTCCCTCTCTCTACTGCTCAAATGCTGATCCCACAAAGCCTCGTTAATCACGCCACATCTGACGGCTCAAGTAACTATTTTGAATTACCGTAACAATACCTTATTTTATACTTTTCATCATGCTAGTTAGAATTACACGTTTTTTACTGCTTAAGGTACCGTTACGTCTAGTGCATGCTTGTGGATCTTAATTTCAATGTCTTTTGCACTTAATATTTCGCCATCGAGCGCATAATGCTGCTCCGTCGCAAATGCGATATTTATTTTTTCACACTGAGCTGTGCGTATATTAGATGATGCGTCATCTAATTTTGGAAGAATGAGCTCAGCGACAGTTAAATTCTGAGCGCCTGAGGGCTCAGCAGGTAAAATGGTAACATCTAACAGACCATCATCGTAAATAGGCTCGCCATGACCCTGAGCGAGTATTGTCGTTTTTGGCGCGGCATTAGCAACGACTAGACTAACACACTTCATCGCAAAGTGCTCACCACCATCAAAACTCACTTGACATTCAAAGGGTTTATTTTCGCTGACGGCTTGCCACAAACCACGAATGTACGCCAGTTGACCCGAGTGATTCTTTTCCTCGCGGCTTGCTCTTTCGATCATTTCCTGACCAAAACCAACTGCAGCAACTAATAGGGCGGCTCTGCCATTACAGTGCATGATATCAATCGCTTTGGTTTTCCCCGCTAAAATGGCTTCACACGATTGATTAACAGGGTCAAGCTTTGACATCGGACCAAGTAACACGGTTGCCAAAGAATTTGCGGTGCCAAGTGGTAGAATGCCAAACAAGGTATCTTGTTGATATATACCATGAGCGACACTGGCTAATGTTCCATCTCCGCCGCCTGCAATAACAATGTGGGGCTGAACCTGTGACACCAAATCTTGGGCAAGCACTGAAACATCAGTGTCTTTTTCTGTAAGACTAATCGACAGGCGATATTTTTCAGTCAGCATGCCAACTATCTCATTTTCGTATTCAGACCATTTTCCTGAGCCCGATACAGGGTTAACAATTAACACTGCACTTAACTCATGAGAGAAGTTTTTGCTTTGATGGAGCTTTGTCAGCCCTCTTAGTTGCTGCTTGTTTAATCGCGCAGTTTCCCGTTGGTTTTGAATTTTTTCTRAAGCTTCACGAACACTATATTGTGGGTTGGTCAACAACAAATATGCCGTACAAAAAAACACTGAGCGGCCACGACCAAGCGCACAATGCACCACAACTTTACGATTGAGTTTATGTTGCGCCTCTATCCATGCCATTGCGTGAGCTAATTGCTCTGGTGTTGGTACTTGATGATCGAGCACGGGGATATTTAAGTAGTGTAACCCTTGTTGCTCTGCCGACCAGTTTAAGCCGTCGAATTCGGCTGTTACATCTAAAATTGCTTCTATACCCTCCGCTTTGAGCATATCCACATCACTTGGGAAAAGTCGACAAGCAACAAAAAGATCTTCTGTTAGCGGTTGAAATGTATCTACAACATCCCTGCCGCGCTCTATTGCATTATACAAGTGCACAAAACCAAGATAAGGCCAGAAAAGCCAAGTGACATACCATGGAATAGTTCCTGTTCCATGCTTTCTAAATATATGTGGATAGTTCGTCGCATAAGCAAAAGTGACTAACGACACTGACACAGTAAACCAAGCTAATGGTAGCATTAGCCATGATCCCAAACTGTATATTGTCAGCGCAGCCAGTACGCAGCTAGCTAACAAATAGTACTTGAGCATTTTCATTGCCTTTCCTTAATTATTTTTTATAGCGCTCAGCTTATTCTGCTCACGCTTCAGGGTTCTATAATACACTCTCGTAATTAAACCTTAGTATATATATTCATATATTAATCCACGCTGATAAAAAGTTTTTTCTATTACAATCATAGTCATAAAAGCAAATCCACACGTTATCCTTGCTCAACCCCTTACACCTAATAATACTTTCAGCACGACTTATGCAAAATTGTGTACATAACTATTCAGCAGACGTTAATTCATAAAAATTTCTAATGCGATAATTATAAAATTTATCAGTTGAATGAAGCATTATTGATCACCATAATGGCGATCCTTTAGACATATTTGGAGAACCAAACAGACAATGGCAAACGAGCTCGACTGGCTACTTAACTTAGTATTACTGACTTTAGGTTTTGGTGCCTTTTTTATTAACCATAAAATGCTACTAAGAGTAGCTGCTGTGTGCGCATGTGGCGTACTTTTTATCTCGTTTAGCCTTGATCTGATGAACACTAGTGTGATTTCTAACCTTAGCCTGATTCTGATAAATACATTTTATCTTTTTAAAGTCTATACTTTCGGTCAACTAGAAGTTCACTAGTTCCTAGCGACTAGTTCCCAGCGACTAGTTCCCAGCGACTAGTTCCATAATTTAATTTGGTGCGCTAAAATCATGGCTATCATTGCTTGTTAATGGAGAAGCAGTATGGCCATGACTGATGAAGAGCTATTTTTGGCATCCATGGGCGACGTAACTCCGCTCGCCCAAGATAAAAAAGCACAATTGCGCCGTATCAAAAACGAACCTACCATTTCACAACTCGCAAAACGAAAGGCAGCAGAGCAAGAACTTGAGTTCGATCCCAACTACCTCTCTACAGAATATGTTGATCTTCTCGATCCTCATGACCTGCTCGCATTCAAAAAAAGTGGGGTGCAGGATGGGGTTTATAAAAATCTTAGATTAGGTAAGTACCAAATTGATGCGACTTTAGATCTACATGGCAAGCCATTTCATGAGGCTCGCCAAGCTTTATTTAATTTCGTTACTGACTGTCATACGAAAAGCATTCGAGTGTTATTGATAAGACACGGGATCGGTTTAAACAGTAAGCCATTTCCAGCCGTGTTAAAGAGCTACACCAACAAATGGCTGCAAGAAATTCCACAAGTGCTGGCCTTTCATTCCGCTTTAAAATGTCACGGCGGCAGTGGTTCTACTTATGTACTACTCAGAAAGAGCGAAGAAAAGAAACAAGAAAACAGAGAGCGTCACGCCAAGCGCTAAAGCCCAAATAGCCGAAGAGCTTCGGCTATTTGCCTCTGAGACAGATGCTGTTCCTCATCTCTGTCATTTTCCCAAGGTAACAGTCTCTCTTTGAAGCTCACTGGCACCTGCTTGATTAAACCACGCAGATACCCCTAACAAAATAACCGAAACGACGACTATTGATAGTTTCGCGCCACCTTGACTTTGCTTCATGGACTAGACCTTTTTATTATTGTTTTTTTGTTAAATTAATGCATCATTCATAAACTCTCAAGATGTTTTTTTATACAGTGTTATCCGTGTCTTCAGCTCTCTAGTAGCCCTTTTTCTTTTGCACTATGTGCATTAACTCCCTACCCTCTGTCATCGCAAGATAGTTATTTGCAATTTGCAGTGCAGCTGTAGATAAACTTGTTAATGCAGCAACGTGAGGAGTCACGGTAATGTTAGGGTGTGACCAAAAAGCATGCCCTGTTGGCAAAGGCTCTGTTTCAAATACGTCTAAAACAGCTCCACCAAAAGTCTCTTGAGTGATAGCTGTAAGTAAATCCGCCTCATTTAAGTGCAGGCCTCGAGCAACGTTTATTAGTACGCAATGAGCTGGAGTGGCAGCAAAAACTTTGGCATTGAGGATACCTTTTGTTTGTTCCGTAAGTGGCAATAAACAGACGAGATAATCTAAGTCCTGTAAAAATGCACCTAGCTCAGCGTCACCGCAAAAGTGTGTTATCCCTTCAAGACTTTTCACCGAGTTCGACCACCCCTTTACGGTAAATCGATTAGCATTCAGTTTATCAGCCACAGCTAAGCCAAGCTGACCCATTCCCATAATACCTACCGTTCTGCCTGACTTGGCTCTACGGGGCTTCCACGCTTGTTGAGCCTGTTGCTTAAGATACATATTGATACCGAGCTTGTGACTCAAAATGTGACCAAGCACATATTCGCCCATATCATCAGCTAGGTTTGGATCAACAATACGTGCAACCTCTACGTGCGGTGGTAATAGTTGTACCGGAATACTATCAATGCCTGCACCATAGGAATGCACCACTTTTAGATTAGGCAGCTGCGACCATAATGCCTCAGGCGCATTCCATGCCAACACAAACTCAACCTTCGCTAGTAAGCTTGCATCATCAACAGGCCACTGGAGTATCGTTTGTTTTGGCAAAAGCTCGCTCAGTTTAGCGATTAATTTGTCATTGTTGCGTCCAGTAACACAGATAAGTAAAGCCATATGATTCCTTTTTGTTATTACACACTATCACTGCAAAGTAAATGACATACCAATGCAACATGCTTGTCATTAATAGTTTTTACTCTTGCAAAAAAGCGCCAACAGGTGATGAAAAATGATCAGTGTAGATAAAGTCATTGAAGCAAATCTTCCGCAACTTGAAAACTCCCCTAAAGTAAAAGGTTTAGTAAAAAAAGGACTTGGTTATTTATTACATGAACAAGAATTTGTCGCTTTTGCCGACACATACCCTCACCTTGAGGGTCTCGAGTTCGTTGAACAAGTCCTCGATGAATTAGATTTCGATGCTCGCTTTAAACCAAAACAAATTGAGCACATTCCCAGCGAAGGCGCTGTCGTAATAGTTGCAAATCATCCGATTGGCTCTTTGGATGCCCTTGCCCTAATAAAAGTACTTGCACAGATACGGCCAGATCTTAAAGTAGTTGCAAATCGCATGCTGATGTCGGTTACACCAATGCACCCTTTGCTATTGCCCGTGGATAACCTATCTGGTGCCAGTAAAAAGCAAGAGCTTGCAAATATCCAAAATCACCTAAAGTCTGAAGGAGCACTACTTATTTTCCCTGCAGGGGAAGTTTCTCGTTTGAGTCCAACAGGCATTAAAGACTGTAAGTGGAACTCAGGCTTTCTGCGCATGGCTAAAAAAGCCAATTGTCCCATTTTACCTATTTTTATTAAAGCTAAAAACAGCCCGCTGTTTTACGGCACAAGCATGATTTATAAGCCTTTAGCCAGCTTGCTACTGGTAAAAGAGATGTTTAAACAAAGGCAAAAGTCATTAGAATTTGAAATAGGTGCAAGCATCCCCCCTGAGTCTTACCTAATTGACAATCTCAAAGACAAAGAAATTGTCGCACTGATCCGTAAGCAGCTTTATCGGCTAGCGAGTAAAAAGCCCCTTCCACTCAAAACTCAAACACCGATTGCGATGCCAGAAAATCGTAAAGAGCTTAAAAAGGCGGTGGAAGCCTGTGAATGTATAGGAGAAACCCCCGACGGGATGCAAATATATGTCTATCGCTATACTGGTAGCTCAGTGGTATTTAGGGAACTTGGGCGCTTAAGAGAAATCGCGTTCAGAGCAGTAGGAGAAGGGAGTGGAAATCGTCGTGATATCGATAAATACGATATGCACTACCACCACTTGTTGTTATGGGATACAAAACAACTCGAACTCGTTGGTGCTTATCGCCTTGCCAGCGCTAAACACGTTATAGAAGAGCATGGTCAAGCAGGACTTTATACAGACAGTCTATTCTCATACAGCGAAGCCATGACTCCTTATTTTGAAAAAGGGCTAGAGCTTGGTCGCAGTTTTGTACAGCCAAAATATTGGGGACGAAAGAGCTTAGATTATCTTTGGTATGGCATTGGTGCATTTGTTAAGCGTTACCCTGAGCACCGCTACATGTTCGGTGCGGTAAGCTTATCAAATGCGTTACCTGATGAAGCCAAAGCGATGCTGGTATATCACTACCAACATTACTTCTGCAATTTAGAGGGCATCGCCACGCCTAACAATGAGATGAAACTAACTAGCGATCAACTTACACGCTATCAGCAAATATTTTGTGGCAGTGATATTAAAGAGGACTTTGCTGAGCTCAAACATATTCTCGCGAATATGGGCGCGCAAGTACCGACCTTATTTAAACAGTATACTGAGCTGTGCGAAGCGCAAGGGGTCAACTTTCTGAGCTTTAGTATAGATCCCGACTTTAATAACTGTATCGATGGTCTGGTACTCGTTGACTTAGCTAAATTGAAAGACCAAAAAGCAAAACGCTATCTGGGTGATAACCCTTACGGTTAACCCCAAAACGTTGGTCCTATGCAATAAAGGTCGCTACACTGCGGTCTTTATTGTCGTATGTTGTTATCATGGGATCATGTATATGCTCAAACTACTTGGCCAAGCTTTCGTCATTGTGCTGGTGTTTTTCGCCGTTTCAGCCTACCAAGAAAGAAACATGCTGCCCGACTCAGGAGCGCAAATGGCACCGCCATTTCATCTTCCCATGTTGCAGTCCAAGCAAACTTACTCCTCTATTCAACTCAAAGGGCAACAAAGCGTCGTGTATTTTTTTGCACCTTGGTGTGGCGTATGTCGGGTGAGCATGCCGAATATTGACAAATTACATCAGCAAGGCAAAGTCAAAGCGGTGGCGATTGCACTGGATTATCGCTCGACTGAAGAAGTAACAAAGTTTGTCAGCGACCTACAATTAGAGATGCCAGTGTTACTCGGTGATCAGGCCACAGCAACAGACTATAAAGTACAGGCTTACCCTACGTATTATGTACTTGATGAAAATTTTATGATCACCGAGCGCTCGGTTGGCTACTCTTCTGAGATAGGGATCCGAGCGAGATTGTAAGAAACGTCGGCAAACCTCTTACAGTTAATTACAACTCTCTGAAGCTAATCAACATTTATTTCATTTAGGCTAACGCACATCTTAACAAAGGATGAATAGGAAGCCTACCATGCGCCACGCTCCACACTTTACGCTCAGCAAAATTTCACTCCTGGTGCTCTGCACTACCCTCGCAAATAGCGCAATAGCACAGGAAAATAAAATTGAACACATTGAAGTTATCTACAAACGCAGCTCCGTTATTTCAGAAATTACCGAAGATGCACAAAAACTTGTAGATATGCCAGGAGCCATGGGCGACCCTCTCAGGGCAGCATTTGCCTTACCTGGTGTGGTTGCTGCAGGTGGCTCTATGGGCGCACCTGCGGTGCGGGGCTCTTCACCTGATGATAATATCTTTGAAGTGGACTTTATGCCTGCTGGGTATATTTTTCATGATTTTGGCAGCTCCATTTTCAACCGCAATACAATTCAAGATTTTCAGCTAAACTCTGCTGGGTTTGGTACCAGTTACAGCAATGCCACTGGTGCCGTGTTTGACGTCACGCTGCGTAATCCAAAATACCAAGATATTGCCACCACACTAGATTTAACCATGTTTAACGCTGGTATCTTCGTTGAGGGTAAAGCAACGGAAAATTCAGCATTCTATGTCTCAGCCAGAAAAAGTACCCTACCGCTTTTTTTCAATGATGGCGAAGAGCTGGAGGACGATGATGGCAAACCGACGGGAATAACCATTAACGATCCACCTGATGACCACGATTATCAAGCGAAGTGGCTGTGGGATATTAACGCAAATAATTCGGTCACGATAAATATCAATGGTGCAGAGGACTCAGTAGCCGCTGGATTTTCAGGTGCATCGCACCTTGCACTTAAAACCCCAGAGTATCAAGGTGACGCTCGCTACACTCGTAAATTCAACAGCCAGAACATACTGTGGGATCATTACGCTAAAGATCTACACATTCGTACTGGGGTGGGGTATTTGAATCATAAAGCCATAATGCGATATGGGCAGCGTGCGACGCTATCTGATGGCTACTTTGAAAATTTTGAAGAAGAGCAGCTCAGCTATAAAATTCGCGCAAATTATAAGCTTAATAAAGAGCATCGCCTAATAGCAGATGCTGGCTATTACGACAAAAAGTCCACTTACCGCTACGACGCTTTTAATTATGTTTGCACCGAGTTTGACCCCGACTGCGACCTAAATAAAGGTGAAAGAATTAAGGGCACATCGAGTGCTGGAACAGATTCTGCCTTTATTGGGCTTAATCACGTTTGGCAGTTTTCCCCAAAATGGCAAAGTGAATTAGGAATAGTAGGCGAATATTATGACTACAGTGATGAGACCATTGTCCATCCGCGCCTTGCGCTCAATTACTTCTATAACGATGACACAGTGATCTCAGCCAAGGCAGGCACCTACAGCCGCATTCAAGACCTTGAATATATTTTACCTGTGGTTGGTAACCCAGACCTTGAAGCCCAACGTTCAACGCACTATACCTTAGGCTTCAAGCAGGAACTTAAAGATGAATGGTCATACTCTATTGAGACCTATTATAAGACCATGGATGATCTGCCTAAAAGTGCTCCTTTATCTCAAGTAAACTACATCAATGGGACTTCCGGTACAGCCTACGGTGTTGATTTTATTGTTAACAAAAACAAAACCGATGACTGGTATGGTTGGGTTGCTGTCAGTCTCGCAAAAAGTGAGCGTGAGGATGAGTTAACCGGCATTAAGCGTGACTACTATGCCGATACCCCTTTTATTCTTAATGCCGTGCTTCACTATGACTTTGGCGAAAAGTGGTCTGGAGGCTTTAACTTTACCGCACGCAGCGGTCAAGCCTACACCCCGATTGTGGGAGTAAAAGAGAACCCTGAATTTGCGAACCGCTATTTGCCCGTGTATGGCGACCCATTTTCAGAGCGCTTTGACACTTATCACCGCCTAGATATTCGCTTTGAGCGTAAGACGACATTATTTGGCCTTGATGGCAAACTCATCTTAGAGCTAATGAACGCATACGGACAAGACAACACCGCCTATGTCGACCTTGATTATGACAAAGTTAACTCAGTCAACGACTTAGTAATCGAAGAGGAAAATGATGACTTTGAAATGCGCCCCTCTATCGGCTTTAGTGTAACATTTTAACTTGCCACAGGCGCACAAGCCCTGCATGATCGCTTTTATTTTTACAATGAGAGTCTTTTCATGCCTAAAGCGTGCGCCTATCACATCCTAGTCAAAACCGAAAAAGAGTGTTTAGCGATTAAAGCCAAACTTGCCAAAGGTGCTGACTTTGGCAAGTTGGCTAAACAACATTCCCTCTGCCCTTCAAAAAAGCGTGGTGGTGACCTAGGCGAGTTCAATAAAGGAGAGATGGTAAAGGCCTTTGACGATGTGGTCTTCAAAAAGCCGTTATTTGAAGTACATGGTCCGGTAAAAACTAAATTTGGTTTTCACCTCATTAAAACGGTTTATAGAAGCTAATCGATTTTTTAGATTAGCACTATCACTTTAATACAATTTACCTTCAGGATGCTTCCTCTATACTGTAGTCATTCAATTAGAGGAGAAAGAATATGTTTACTGTTATTTTTGGTCGTGAAGGTTGCCCTTTTTGCGTTCGAGCTAAAGAAGTTGCAGAACGATTAACAAAAGAACGCGATGATTTTAACTTCCGTTATGTCGACATTATTAAAGAAGGCGTGAGCAAAGCCGACTTAGAGAAGTCAGCTGGTAAACCTTGCCCCACTGTACCTCAAATATTTATCGATCAAGATCATATCGGTGGCTTTACCGAGTTTGAAGCATACGCAAAAGCCAATTTAGGCCTTTATCAATAAACTTTGCAAACTTGATTAGGTTAAATTTTAACCAATATCAGTCACATATAAAATAGTGTGATTTTATGCAAGCATTTGCTGTGGCTTTCCTGTACAATGCGCGCCTCTTTAAAATAGTTGAGGCGCATTAATGTCAGAACCAGTTACGTTTGAATCTTTAGACCTTTCTCCTGCAATCTYAAAAGCAGTCGAAGAGCAAGGATATAAAACACCTTCTGAGATCCAAGCTCAATGTATACCGTTATTGCTAGAAAGAAAAGACGTACTGGGACTAGCGCAGACGGGTACAGGTAAAACGGCAGCATTTGCACTGCCATTGTTAAACCAAATAGACGCATCCGTTAAACAACCGCAAATTCTTGTGCTTACGCCGACGCGTGAGCTGGCTATTCAAGTTGCTGAAGCATTTCAGCAATATGCTAAATATACTAAAGGCGTTGAAGTACTCGCGCTTTATGGTGGTCAAAGCTATGGCATTCAGCTAAGTGCTCTACGTCGTGGTGCCCAAATTATTGTGGCTACACCAGGCCGTTTGATTGACCACATCAACCGCAAGACCATTGACCTTTCAGGTCTTAATGCGCTTGTACTTGATGAAGCAGATGAAATGCTACGCATGGGCTTTATCGATGATGTTGAAAGCATCATGGAAAAAACACCTGAAGAAAAGCAAACTTGCTTGTTCTCTGCGACTATGCCTAAGCAGATCCAATCAATCTGTAATAAGTATTTAGACAATGCCGAACAAGTTAAGATCACTCCGCGTAACTCTACAGTATCCACGATCGAGCAAGTTTACTGGCGTGCAACTGCACACAAAAACAAAGCGATCGTACGTTTCTTAGAAGCGGAAGATTACGACGGTGCTATCGTGTTCGTACGTACACGTAATGATACTGTTCAGCTTGCAGAGTTACTAGAGCGTGAAGGTTTCTCAGCAGCACCGCTTAATGGTGACATGAACCAACAAGCACGTGAGCGCACAGTAGACCGCCTTAAGAATGGCCTACTAGATATCGTTATCGCAACTGACGTTGCAGCACGTGGCCTTGACGTAGAGCGTCTAAGCCTTGTTGTTAACTACGATATCCCACAAGACTGTGAAGCTTATGTTCACCGTATTGGTCGTACAGGCCGTGCTGGTCGCCAAGGTAAGGCAATCTTGTTCGTTAAGAACAACGAGCGCTATTTACTTAAGAACATCATGCGTCATACGCGCTCAGATATCGCACAGGTTGAATTACCAAGTGCAAAAGTGGTTGAAGAAAAGCGTATTGGTGCATTAGAGACTAAGATTTCTGCAGCGCTTGAGCACAAAGACATTGAGTTCTTCTCAAAAGTGGCTTCAGGCCTTGCTCAAAAGCTAGAGCTGAGCCAAGAAGACTTAGCAGCAGCGCTATTATGTCTTGCACAGCAACAGACACCACTAAAAGTTGAAGATATTCAAATTCAACAACGTGAGCGTAGAGAGCGCGATGATCGTCGCGGCGACCGCCGAGATAGAGACGGTAACCGTGGCGAGCGTGGTGAACGCAAATCTCGTAGCCGTGATCGCGCAGCAGGCCCTATGGACACTTACCGTATCGAAGTGGGTCGTGAGCATGGTGTTCAAGTTAAGAACATTGTTGGTGCTATTGCGAACGAAGCAGATATCTCTAGCAAGTTCATTGGTGAAATCCGTCTGTTCAACGAACACAGTACGGTACAATTACCACAAAACATGCCAGCTGACGTACTTAGCCACTTCAAGAGCGTTCATATTTGCCAACGCCCTATGAACATGACCAAGAGCACCCACCCAGCCGATCAAGGTCAGGGCAGAGGTGAAGAGTCAAGAGATCGCAAGCGCAGCTTCAAAGACCCTCGTAGTGGCGGCGGTGATAAGCGTCGCTCAGAAGGTCAAAGAAGAGACCGACGCGAAAGAAAAGAAATTAGCTTTTCTTAATCTACGCTCTTAAGAAAAACCGCTCAACTGAGCGGTTTTTTTATTTAATACCAATTTTCTTAATTAAGTGGTCTATTTTGAGGCGAGAAAACCTTGTCGATAACAAGACAAAAATTTTGCTATTTAGTCGTTCTAAATAAGAAATTTTTAACGCTGTTAGCGTCAGATTTACTCCTTCAAATTGAGCAAGTATTAAGTCAAATTGGTATAAGTGCTTTAATATCGTTGCCAGTCCCTTGGCTCAAACTGATAGTAGTCTTTCAGCAAATTGTATAGTTCTGGGTTTTCCTGTTTGAGTTCATAGGGTTTTTCAATAAATGTTTCCGTTACCACGGCGAAAAACTCCGCTTCATTTGTTGCACCGTATGAATGAATAGCATGAGGCATATTGTAGGACAGCTGCATTTTTAAGTGCTGGTACGCCTTCGATAATACCCTGCCCCAATCCTGATAGCTTACCTTTGCTGGCAATATGGGTGTTCCATTGGTTACACCTGTCTGCTGATCCAATTGATGGGCAAATTCATGAAAGACTAAGTTATGACCATCTTCAGGTAATCTATTTCCCTCAAGTACATCGTGCCAACTCAACACTAAAGTACCTCCAGGCCAAGACTCTCCTTGACGAACCGTTTGATGAAAGCTGACCAAGCCTGCACCATCTCTTGAGGTTTGCGGGGCATAATAGCTACTTGGATATAGTAAAACTTCTTTGACGTTGGGATACAGTGGCCAAGCTTGCTTGAGCACGAGTAAGCACGCATCTGCCGCGATAATTAAACACATCAGCCGTGATACTACTAACCCATCTCTACCAAGTACGCGCTTTTCTCCCAGAAACCAGACAATATGCTTTTCTAACTGCTCACGATCGGCATCTGTCATATTGCGATAGATAGGCATGTACTTTAGTAACACCTGCTTGTCAGATCTGCTCAATGCTTGGTTTTGATATTTTTTTTGCCACCTGAATTGCTGAACTTTATCCCAGTTCCAATACAAGAAAACAAATAGAATAAGGCCAGTAATAAGCGCTATTTCTATCATGGTTTTTGGCCATTTTTGAATAAGTCTTCAAAGATAAATTGGTTCCGCCACCCGATTTTTCAAGCAAATTTTGTTACTATACCGAAAAATGTAAATAGCCAATAAGTAGTTATGTCCTTACCCATCGAGTCCGTTCAACCTCAATTTACTAAAACCTTAAGGGAACAAAATACTGTTGTTGTCTGCGCCACAACAGGCTCTGGCAAATCAACTCAACTGCCATTGTGGGCAACAGAGCATGGTAAGGTTTTAGTTATTGAGCCAAGGCGGATCGCCTGTACTTCTCTAGCTGAATATGTCTCGACTCAAAGTGAGTCTAAGCTTGGTGAAAAGGTTGGCTTTGCTATTCGCTTTGAAGGTAAGTTTTCAGAAGATTCACAGGTCATCTACGCAACTCCAGGTGTCGCATTAAGGTGGTTTTTTGATAATAAACTTGCTGACTTTACTGTCGTTATGCTGGATGAATTCCATGAAAGACGCTGGGATATGGACTTACTATTGGCCTTGTTAAAGCAAGCACAATCTCATAAATTAATTGTGACGTCTGCCACGTTAAATAGCCAAAAGCTTGCTACCTATTTAGACGCACAGGTTATTGAATCAGGCGGAGTGCTTTACCCTGTCGCCGAGTATTTTCATGCGCCAGAGCCTCGGGCGATGCCTCATAAAGAGCAGCTGGAGCAGCGCGTTTTTAGCGCATGCCAAGAGGCACTGATAAACTGCGACGGCGATATTTTAGTCTTTTTACCGGGCAAAGCCGAGATCCAAGCATGTTTATCAAAAGTGAAATCATTACCCGCTATTGCGATAGGGTTATATAGCGGCTGCAGTCCTAAGGCGCAGCAACTCGCGTTGGCAGCGCATAAGGAGCGCCGTATTATCTTGGCAACCAATGTCGCTGAAACCTCCCTTACTATTCCTAATGTCACTTGCGTAATTGACTCAGGTCTAGAGCGTCGCACACATTTACGCTTAGGCAAAACAGTATTAGGCTTAGATGCCATTGGCAAAGATTCAGCTAAGCAGCGCCTCGGCCGCGCAGGGCGTACACAAGCTGGTATGTGTATTAGGCTATATGGCCAGCACGCACCACTCATTGATGCGACTCCCCCAGAAATCCAACGGGGATCTTTGACAGAGCTGGTATTGGCCTCAGGCTGCGCTACTGAGGGTGTCTCATCTTTGCACTTTATCGACCCATTACCTGAACGTTCAGTTGAAGTTGCTACACAGCAGCTCAGAAAATTCGAAGCGATAGACGCGCGTGGTATTGCAACGGAGCTTGGCAAGCAGCTCTACCCACTACCCATCGACTTTGAATTTGGCTATGTCATTAGCAAGTTAAGCAGCAATGCACTGCGTCAAGCCGCAATCGACTTATTCTCGGTATTATCGGTTCCGGCTCGTGTTTATCAACTCCCAAATGATGCCGAGCGCCAAACAAGATTAAATACCCTTTTTCCTTATGGCTCTGACATAGAAGTCGCTATCTCAGTTGTAAGAGGCGGAGCTGAAGATTTAGTCGATATTACACCTGATGCGCTTCAAGAAGCCCAACAATTTAGTGCTCACTTGCGCGACCACTTTTCCTTGCCATCATTAGATAAGGCTGCAAGTTTCAACCATGATAACTTGCTTCTTGAGTTGGCGAGCTTAATGCCTAACTGGGTATATATTAATAAAAATAATCGCCGCCATGGTTTTAATAATGGACAAAGTGAGGTTGTTCTCTCAAACCATACTCGTGTCTGTGAAAATGCAGAAGCAGTACTGGTGCTAGACACATTCTCATTGGCAGGAAAAGGCACTAAACAAGCAAAAACGCTTGCAATGTATAATGCTGCGTTGACGAAAAAGCAGCTCCTTAAAATAGGTATTGGCAACGAAGTTCTGCACGCAGCCTATGTAGATGATGATGTACTTTGGGGCGAATTTATTACCTTTTACGGCGAAGAAGTCTTAGGTCAAACAACAAAGCCTTTGAATACACCTCAGGACACGATTTCGGCGTTGGTGATGCTTATCCTAAATAACGCACTTTTTACAGGATTAGCCAATCAAATAGAATTGAAAATCAACTACACTCAATTATTTTATCAATACCATAGCCGTGATATATCACTTCCCACCGTTGAGGGGTTTCTGCACCAAAAATTAAATATACTGGGTATCGAAAGTTATGAAGATATTGCTCTCATTGACGAGCAAGATTTACAGTTCGATGAGGTTGAGTCGTGGGAGTTAGACCCATTTATAGACAGATTTCCGTTATTCTGGTCCATTCCAGAGCTGAGCATGTCGGTCAACTATAACTTTAAGGGAAAAAGGATAGAGCTAACATATATTCGTGGCGCAAGAAAAGATGCACCTAAAAAGTGGGAGTTGCCAGCTTGGAGTGGCTTTAAAATCCGTTATAGAAGAGCCAGCAAGGTCGTTGATGTTATTTAGCTTTTCCAACTAAATACTTAGACAAGGAATAGGATTACTTAGCGCTTATTCCAGTTTTCTCAAAGTAATATGCTTCTTGAGGCATAAAAAAAGCCGCTGTTAAAGCGGCTTTTTAATACTATAACACGTAATTATAGCTTGATGTTTACACCAAATGTTGCGCGACGACCAATTGGATCGTACCAGTTAGTGTCTTCAAACGCTAATGGGTGTCTAGGTGGTGTTCTGTCGAACATGTTCTGGATACCAAAACGTAAGTCTACATTCTCAAGCACACGGTAGTTCATTGAAAGATCGAATGTTGTGTACGATGGAATATCGTTGTAATCGTGCTGTTCGATGTTCCAACCATTACGGTCATTTACTGCACTGTGACGGTAGTTAGTGACTAATACCGCTCTGAAATCACCGTATTCGTAGCTTGTATTCAAGCGAGCACGCCATCTCATGTGATCTTGCTCACCAGTATTCACAAGTAGATCGATAGGGTTTCCAGTTTGATTGATTTCGTAGTTTTCAACATACGTTGCAGTTAGCTTAACGCCAAATTCACCGATGCTAGTTTCAAAATCATAAACAGACTCGATATCGACACCACTCTTCTTCTCTTCAGCTGCGTTTAGTGAAGTTTGGAAGAAGTCTACAACTTCAAAGTTGTCACCACGAGTGATAAAGCCACAGAATGGATTATCTAAACTATCAGCACGGTAACAGTTTTCAGCTAGCTCACGATAGTTATAGTTTTCGATAGCATTTTCAATCTCGAAGCTCCAGTAATCAACTGTGATATCAAAGCCTTCGATTGCCGCTGGCGTGTACACAAAACCAAACACAACATCGCTTGATACTTCGTTTTGTAGTGTGTTGTTACCACCAAGCTTACCTTCGATACTACCACCATCAGTCCATTCTTGAGATGGTCTCCACCCCTCTGGAATACCCGCCGCTGCACAGTTCTTGATTACATTTGCGCGATATTTTTCATCTGTATTCTGGATTGTATCAGCTGCACATTGGTCAAAGCGAGTCCCGTAGAACTGTGTGCCTGCCGCAGAGTATAGCTCTTCGATGTTAGGAGCTCGAACAGATTCAGCCATTGTTGCACGGAAACGAATGTCATCGTTCAGCTGGTAAGTTAGACCTACTTTATACGCTGAATCACCACCTGTTGATGAGTAATCCATGTAACGATACGCAAGCTCTAAGTTAAGCTCTTGCGCCCATTCGTGATCAACAACTAGTGGTAAAATAATCTCTGTTGAGTATTCTTTTACATTTAGCGAGCCAGAATACGCAAGACCAGAGTTACCAAAGATAAGGCCCTTACGGATACCTGTTCCTGGTTCTTCGTATGCTGAGTCTCTGCGCCATTCAAAACTAAATGCACTACCTACAGGACCTGCTGGCAGCTCAAATAAGTCACCCGTTACTGTTGCGCCAAAGCTAGTTTGCGTACCACCATGCTGTGCGGTTGCTACCGTTGTAATGTAGTCAATCGTATCTTGTGAATGTTGACCAGGTGCACCCATTACATTAATTGGTGTACAACCTGAAATAGCACCAACTACTTCACCTTCATCATTACGATTTGCACAAACAATGTTGCCATTTAGCATTACAGCGTCAAGTGCATTCTCAAAGTTCTCTGTGATTACTTCACCAAACCATGAGGTGTCTTGCTGTAAACGACCATGCTGGAAATACGTTGAATAAGACCAGTTATCGTTAATGAAACCGTCTAGACCCACTGAAGTACGGAATGTTGAACGCTCTTGGTTATACTTACGCGGGCCAAAGTCATTTGCTAAGCGACGCATCGTAATTGACTCTACTTCGTTCTCTTCCATCAATTGGCGAAGGTCATCTTTTACAAAAGCATTGTCTTTACGTATGTTTAAGCTACGCCAGAACACTGGAGTACTCTGACCAAATGCTTCACTGAGTGAGTAAACTGTATCAAAGCTTAGCGTATGGTTTTCGTTTATTTCGTAGTTACCGGCGATGTTAAACGTATGACGCGTCAGTGGTGTACGGAAGAATTCGTCAGCACCTTCTTCGATACCATCTTTATATTCACCTGCGTAATAACGGTAAAGTGAAGACGTTGGATCGCTTGGGATATAACCATCACCATTGTCAAATGGACGCAGGTTACGGTTTTCATCGAATGTCCAGTGATCGCCACCTAAGAAGAACTCACTCGACTCATCGTAAAGTGCGTAATGTTTTTTGCCTTCATAAGGGATGCGAGCTGGGATACCATCGTCACCACCTGTGTTATTTGGGTTTGGTACTGATGATACTGGGTTATCATACCACCATGACTTGTCGCGCTTTGCCATTTGTTTTTGGTCGGCAAAGTCGTAGTTGAAAATGAAGCCGCCACCATCAAACTCTTTACCGAATACAAGTGATGCAAATGTTTGCTCACCACCGCCTTCAAATGGGCGTGTGGTCGCAGCATCAATTTCAAGACCATCGAAAGAAGTACGAGTGATGATGTTCACAACACCAGCTACAGCATCTGCACCATAAACAGCAGAAGCACCACCGGTAGATATTTCGATACGCTCGATCATCGATGTTGCAATGTTGTTTAAGTCAACGGCGTTATCACCCGCTGAACCGCCGATAAAACGGCGACCATTCACTAACACAAGTGTGCGGCTAGAACCTAGACCACGAAGATCCGTAGTATTCAGACCGTTTGCGTAGATAAAGTTATTTGAGTTTTCTGGACTCAAGCCAACTTCTGCAGATGGCATTTCTGATAGGAAGTCGTTGACGTTGCTGACACCTGCGTCTTCAAGCTCTACCCTACCGATAACAACAACTGGAGTTGGTGCTGTCGCAGCAATACGCTTGATTTTCGAACCAGTTACTTGAATGCGCTCGACTTCTTCTGTTTCTGTATTTTCTTCAGCTGATACAGCTGTGCTTGCCAATGCTGCTGTAGATGCAGCACCAAAAGCAATTGCTAAGCGAACCGCTTTGCTTACTTTATTGTTGAACATGATTGATCCCTGCTTTTATTTTTATAAATAAATTTTTATTAAACAAAGTGTTAAATAAGAACTAACCCATTCTTGTAAGCAAACATTAGAGTTCCAATTTTAGCAACAAGAAAGTACCCATTTTCGCAACTTTTGTTCAATATCCTTTATAATACTTTTATCACTAACATAGGGTCAACAAGCATTTCACAGATTTCAGTACAACTGGCAACCAAAAATCTAAGATGGCACACTAAAATCAAATGAAATCATACTTTTACACGGCTTATAAGAAAATTTAATTTAATAGAAACAAATAATTCCAAAAATCGGAACACTCGCAATATAAAGGAGATCTAAATGACACATCAGCAACACCACAATAAACTTGTCGTGCTAACTTAACTGGTACTTATAGCATACAGAGTCAGGCCAAAAGCTGACCAAGCATATCTTCTGAAGCGGAAACAGGAAGCGGTGGGAAAAGTCTTATAATCTGTTAGAGGTACTTAGTAGAAGCCTGTAAGCGCATCCAGACAACAACCTTAAATGCTCCCACTTGGTATTACGACTAAACCTTAGCAAGAGCAGAATGCGGGAGCGGTGTTATCACCAAAACTCTCTAGCTAGATAAGGAAGTAGCTCAATGTGATTTTAAAAACCAAGAGTTAGCGTATTCCTTATCTAAACCTAAGGTTACTTAGCCGTCAGTCGCTACTGAGGAGCTATTGTTTAATGCTTCTCGTGCTAAGCGCCGCGCATTTTCTTTTTCATATTCGGCTTGTTTTTTATCAATACAGCGTTTGCGTTTTAATTTGCTTCCAGTCATCGAGCTGACTTCACACTCTAATTGACTTTTTTTGCTCGCCGTTGTTACATCATTTTTAGTTCCAGATGTTGAGCTACACGCAAATAGAAATGCAGTAGTAAACAAAATTATTATTTTTTTCATCACAAGTCCTTCTTTATTTTTATCATTAACCAGAATACGCGAGATTATAAATCATTCGAGCCTATTGAATAAAACTAGCGATAATTAGCAGTAAATTCAACTCTTAAAATATGATACCGATTAGTCTTAATTTTCACTCAATTTGAAGAAGTGAATTTAATGCAAACACACGTTAAAAATTTCTTTTTAGAACAATGGAGTAAAAAAGCCCCTATCTTACCTACAGCTGGTAGATAGCGTGGTGATCACTGGATGTGGCTGCGGTACTATCGCCAAGGCTTTCTTGCCTAAAAATAGATAATGTAATTAAACGCATTGCTTTAAAAACACTTAGAGCAGTAATTATATTGTGAAACTTTAGTATTTTATAAACACAAAAAGCGGGGAAATTTCCCCGCTTTTATTAAGTTTATAAATTAAAACTTAAATGTTGCCTTTGCATAGTATTCACGGCCAGTTAAGCGATGAACACGAATAAGCAATCCGTTATCGCCTTGCGATACATACGGAGGTTGTTTATCAAATAAGTTGTTTACACCTAAAGAAAGGGTCAAAGTATCTGTTGCATGGTAGTAACCAGATAGGTCGTTATATACCATTGAACCTACGCTGCTAGATAGCTGATTCTTTGCTGGTGCTACGTCATCAACACCACTTTGATACTGCATCGTGTGTGCCAAGCCCCAGTTATCACGGTCATAAGAGACGCGGAAGTTAGCACGCCAATCATTGAATGCACCACGACCGCCATTCGCTATATCAGCACCATAGTAACCATCTAACTCTTTAACTTCTAGACCTTCGGCTTCAAGCGAAGTTTGCTCTAGTAGATGTGTACCTGCAAGTTTGAAGCGAAGGTTACCACCTAGTGCTTCCATTGCGTAGTTAAAGTCAAAGTCGATACCTTTTGAGTTGAAGAAACCTAGGTTTTGTGTTGATAAGTCAACACCAACAAGGTTGCCATCTAGGTTACGACGAGGACTAATGCCTTTAGTTCCGTATGCTTCAGGGCCTTTGATAAGGTTACAAACTGGCGAAGAGAAGTTTTCACTCTCGTAACATGTCTGAGCAATCGTTTCTAGCGTTAGGCTAGAGATTACATTACTGATCTCAATGTCATAGTAATCTACTGTCGCGCTAAAGCCTTCGATAAAGTCTGGTGACCATACAAAACCAAAAGTCTTACTTTCAGAAGTCTCTGGACCTAGGTCAGGGTTACCACCCCACCATGAACCTGACTGAGCACTTGGCTGTCCCCAGTTACCAGGAAGGCCGTCTGCGGCACAGTTAGTTTTGAATGTCGCAGAAAGGTCATTGTTTGAACCGTAGTTTTTACACGGATCACTGTATGAATCAGCTGATTGTGTAAATGGACGGAATAAGTCAGTAATTGACGGAGTGCGGAACCCTTCAGAGTAGTTAGCGCGAACCATCAACTCAGAGTTAGGACGCCATTCAAGTGCTATTTTCTTAGTCGTCTCAGCATCTTCAATTAGGTTTACTTTTGTGCGTCGAGCAGCAACGGTTAAGTCTAAACGCTCAGCAAAAGCAACATCAGCTAATAGTGGGATATTCGCTTCTACATAGTAAGCTTTGGTGTTGTATTTACCAACTGAACCGCCTGGTGCAGTACCATAGATAGCGCCTAGGCCAGATGCACCGTCAACAATCGCTTCATAAGAAGTTGTTAGATGCTCGTAACCTGCTGCCCAAGAAATTACACCTGCTGGTAATTCAAAGTCACCTGAGTCACCCGTAATATTAATTTGTAACTGAGTGTCTTCAGAAATCTTAGTATCCGTAAGAGGAACAATTACCCAATCAAGCATATCCTGAGTTAAGCTACCATCAACAAACGGGTTCCAAATGCCATCTGGCGTGCCGGCAACGGCAGCAGCACACGCTTTTGAATCATCTGAACTGTTATCAGCATTACAAAGCGCTGGATTTACCAACATATTCATGCGTTCTTTGTGTACACGGCCATCGATGAACTCATTAACACGGCGATGGTTAAAGCCGTAGCTGAAGTCCCAGTACCAGCCATTTGAGAACTCGCCTTCAAAACCGGTCGTGATCAGGTACTCATATACATCAAAGTCTGTACGACGATTTCCTGACTCAGTAAGACGACGGTTTACATAAACCTCATCGCCCGTATTGTTATTAGGATGGCTTTCAGGAACTGTCATGCCCCAGAACGTACCTACTGGCGCTAGATTTGTCGTGTTACTACGGTGAGTGAACATCGACTCAGAGAAAAACTCAATAGAAGTGAAATCTGTTTCAGCTAACTCATAACGACCGGCAGCGAAAAGGTTATAAGTTTCGCGCGGTTGATAAAGAATACTAGTATCAGAATAGTTGTAGCTATCAGAGGTAACAAACGGTCTTGGGTTACCGTTTTCGTCCATTACAAATCTGTCAGTTGTATTGCCTTTTAGCTTAAATGTGCCTGGTGAAGAAGTTGTTGAACCACCACATACAATTTTGCCATCTTCTTCTTGGCGTGGACAGCTTGAGAAGTCACGTTGACTGCCAAAAATTGCTTCACGCTTGTCATAACCCGCTGAGATGATTAGGTTGCCTTTGTCACCTTCAATACCGGTTACAAAGCTAATTGAGTCTGACTCGCCATCACCTTCAGAAGTTTCTTGGTAACGGAACTCTAGTTCAGTACCAGTATAATTTTTAGCTGTAATAAAGTTTACAACACCAGCTATCGCATCTGAACCATAGATAGTGGACGCACCATCACGAAGTACATCAACACGTGCGATTGCAGCCATAGGAATAGTACTAATGTCACCACTGAAACGACGGCCGTTTAGTAGTACCAAAGTACGGTCAGAACCAAGACCACGAAGGTTCATACTAACTGTACCATTACCGCCGTTATTTACGTTTGAACCATAACTACCACCGCTGATTACTGGTAGCTGCTGAACAAACTGCTCAAGAGTAGGTACACCTGAAGCCTTGATATCTTCCATTGAGAAAGAACTCACTGGCATTGCAGTTTCTAGGTCAGTACGCTTGATACGAGAACCGGTTACTTGAATTCGTTCTACACTTTCAACTGATGCTTCTTCTGCAGCTGCGGTTGCGCTAAATACAGCTGTTGACGCCGCTCCAAACGCTAATCCAAGGCGTACAGCCTTGCTTACTTTATTATTTAACATTGATTGCTCCCTGATTATTTTTATGTGCCATGAAAAATATATCCCTAAATAACATATAGTTAGGACTCTCGAACATAACTAACTTAGGGACAAGTCACTGCATGACGCAGCTATACTACTTTCTGTAACAACATAGGGTCAACATTCATTTTCATAATTTAAACCAAAGAAGAACCAACATTAACATAAAAAATCAAAAAAATAATTAGTAAATACAGCAACTTATTAAATATCAAAAAAGTTCAAAAAAAATATATTTTTTTTAAAAATACCCAGTCAACACCCCAAACCAGGTACAGTAACTTAACAAAATGACGGACTTTTTTTCTTTTTTGATCGATTTGCGTACTCCAAAGCTTGAATTCTACTCAGAATAGACTATGAGAGTGTGGCGAACGAAGTGAATGTTAATGGTAAACAGCGAAAAAAGCCGAGCCAAAACCAGTAACAAAATTAACATAAAGAAGCGAAACAATTGCTATAATTGGAATTTAACTATTCTAAAGTAAGCTAAGACTTTGCTGGCCGTCAGGGCGTATGCTTAGCTGTGCAGCGTTCGGCAACATTTCATAGATAGGCAAAATTTGTTTTTCAATATACTGATAATAATCAATATCTTTTAACTTATCAGGCACAGCGAACCTAGGCCCGTTGGTACTTAAGTAATATGGTATTTGCGTACCTTTTCTAGCGCTTGTTAAAAGCCCTTCTTCAATCGCTTGTTTTGCAGCTCTTACTTGAGGTGGTATGTTTTTGGTATATAACTCCACTGATTTGCCTAGTTTTTTCCGATATACAAGCTTTTCATCGACTTCACCAGCAAAGATGCGACTAATATACTGGTGTGTGATCACAACGGCGTCTTCTCCATCAAACAACGCTCGAATAACAGCTTGTTGGTATTCTTTTGCGATTTCAGTCCAGTCACTACGAACGGTTTCCATCCCCTTAAACACCAGTTTATTTTCACCCGCTTCAACAACTTGACCAACATAACGCTTTTTTGAGCCAATTTCTTGGCCACGGATTGTCGGCATAAAAAACGGGCTATAGTGCGTTTCAAATTCTATTTCTAGATAACTATCAAGACCAAAGCGCTCCACTAATTGATTACGCCACTTATCATTGATGGTATGCATTAGCTGTTTTCCAACAGCTTGGCACTCGTGACTCGCTAAACACTCAGGTAAGCAAACGAAAGTGGAGTCCGTATCGCCATAGATAACCTCATATCCCAACTGTTCAATCCAGGTTCTGGTTTGCTGCATAATTTGATGACCGCGCATCGTTATTGAACTAGCAAGACGAGGATCGTAAAATCGACAGCCCTTTGATCCTAGTACGCCGTACAAGCTATTCATAATAATTTTAATAGCTTGTGACAACATCATATCGCTGTTCAATTTTGCTTTTTCACGGGCGCTTGCAAGTGAGGCAACTAAGCCAGGTAAATGATGTTGAGTGCGGCTGAACTTACCTTTGTTAAACCCTTCAATTGCGTCGTTGGGAGCTTGTAACCCCTCAATTAACCCCATAGGGTCAATACAGAACGTGCGAATAATAGAGGGATAAAGGCTTTTAAAATCCAAAACCAAAATATTTTGGTAAAGCCCGGGTTTTGAGTCCATCACATAGCCGCCAGGGCTATCAAAGCTAATACCATGCTCTGATAAATTAGGGGCGATATAACCACTTCGATGTAATAGTGGTAAGTATAGATTAGTAAATGCGGCCACAGAGCCACCCATTTTCTCAAGCTCCAGTCCTGTCAGTTGCGTGCGCGCAAGCGCAAACTCCAATAAGTTTAGCTTGAGAAATATATCTAAAACTAGCTGGCAATCCTGCATATTATATGCGGCCAAAGCAGGCTTATCATGATGGAATTGGCGGATGATCTCTTCGAGACGGTCATCTTGCGCAATAAGCTTTGTGCGCCCAAGTATTTTCTCCGCTACAAAGCTGAGCTTGAAAGTTTCAAAGTGGTAGGTGGCATTTTTCATCATATCTATGCCATCTAGCATAACTCTGCCCGGAATTAACACTCGGGTGTAATTCCCTTTAAATATAGACATCGCACCACCGTCTCGCCCAATAGACAATGCCACTCCGTTGGCTTGTGCACGCTCAGCTAATATGTTTGCATCGAACTCAATCACATTCCAGCCAATTAAGACATCTGGATCCAGTCGATTTATTTGCGTCACTAACTCTTGTAATAATGCGATTTCATCATGAACCCAAATCACCTCAACGGTGGCTGGTTGTGGTTCACCTATCATGATGACAAACTGCTCGAGCTTAGTAACAAGTCCGATTGAAAACAGCACACCTTCACCGTTGCATTCAATATCTATTGATAGCATGTCAAGATTTGGCCGGTAATCATCTGAGGATTTAAATTGTGCTTGGGTAATTTCAACGTAACCTTGTTTGTGTGTCGCATGCCCCTTGACCCAAGCAGCTCCTTTAATAAATCGCTCCATTAAATAGCGGTCAGTATGGCGAATATCTTCTTCATATAATGTAACTTGGTTTTCAAGCAGCTGCTTTGCTTCGTAGAACTGAGGTAAACTACGAAACTTCACGACACAAACGGGGTTTTGATCAAAGTGCTTTAGTTGACTGGCAAAAATGTCAAAGCGTACCTGACTCTGATTGAGGATCTCTGTTACTTTTGCGCGCTGCGTGAGCTTTATAAAAAATAGTGGCTGCTCACCATCCACCCATACCTTCAGCAAATGCTGGTGTGACTTAAGCCAATAGCACAAACGCAGCTTACCGTTTACTTGTATTTGCTGTCTTGATAATACAAAGCCCTGATATATCGCTTGTGCCAACTCCAATACCACCCTAAAATAGCTCAATCACTGTGATTATATCCACCTGTTTATTGAACATAAAGGCGTTTACAACTAAACCGACCTAATTAGGATAACGATTAAACACAATTTTAGTTCAAGTGGTAGGCTTGTTCCATCTTTGCACACTAGGCCAGATACATTATGCTCTCAGACAAATTAAAAAAAACCATCCGTCAAGCACATCAGCAAATAGCGTCTGCTTTAGATGGCTTTCGCCCGCGTCCGAGCCAAAACTATCTCGTTGCCGAAATAGCCAAAACGCTGAGTGGCGATTATCATCGAACTCAACGTATATGTGTAATCGAAGCTGGAACCGGCACCGGCAAATCTCTCGCGTATTTGTTAGGCGCGCTACCAGTTGCACTTTCTAGCAAAAAAAAGCTTGTGATTTCAACGGCAACGGTGGCTTTACAGGAACAGCTCATCAACAAAGAGTTGCCTTTTTTGCAGGCTCATTCGGGTTTGGATTTTAAGTTTGATTTGGTTAAAGGTCGCCAGCGCTATATTTGTGTACAAAAGCTTATGGCAGCGGTAAGTGATGATGAAATGCAGTTGTCCATGATGCCGACAACCAGTAGTCCATTATCAAAAGCCGAACAAAGCTGTTTAAGAGAGCTTGCCCTCGCTTACCAAGAAAAACGCTGGCAAGGAGACCGAGATAGTTGGGAAGATACCATTCCTGACAAAGTCTGGAACATCATTGCTTGCGATAAACATGCTTGCCAACGTCAGCTAAAATCTCATCACTTGTGCCCTTTTCATTTAGCAAGACAGAAGATCGCACAAATGGATGTGTTGGTAATAAACCATGCGTTACTACTTGCAGATCTTGAGTTAGGTGGCGGGACTATTTTACCTGAACCTGAAGACACCTTTTATGTGATAGACGAAGCCCATCACCTCCCCCATATCACCCGTGATTTTTCCTCTGCTGCTGCAACAATTAAGGGGACTATTGAGTGGCTTGAAAAGCTCCTCAAGTTTAGTGGGAAAATGGCCAACACTGTGGTTTCACAAAAGGCCATAGGACAAAACTTTAAGTTAAATGATGCCGCCAATGACGCCGCGAAATATCTAAAAGCAGTACGAGATATTCTCGATCAAAGTGATTTTACTTACAATGATGATGACACCTATCGTTTTAGCCATGGAGAGGTGCCTGAAAGCCTAACAGTAAAAGCAAAAGATATTGCTGATGCTACGCAAGACGCACTACGCTGCCTCACAAAAATGCACGATGCTTTATCTGGGGATGTCTCTGATGGTGATGTACAAGCATTTTTAGCAGATCCATTGCTTGTTGAAAGTGGCCAGTATATAAATCGTTTAGAGCAGCTGAATAAATTGTGGTTCAGCTATGCGAAAAAGGGAGAAAGCGTCCCCCATGCAAGATGGATTAAGCGTTTAGAATACAAAAATCATCATGACCACCTGTTGTGCGACTGCCCTATTGAAGTAGGCTATTACCTAAAAGATAATCTTTGGCGAGAATGTGCAGGTGCCGTGTTGTGTTCAGCAACACTTAGTGCACTGGGCAACTTTGACCACTTTGCTCATGAAAGTGGCTTGGCAAAAGAACCTGGGGTTAAATATATCAAAGCAGATTCTCCATTTGATTATCCAAATCAAGCCACCTTGCATTTGCCCAAAACACCAACCGATCCAACCGATAAAGCATTTAGCGATTACCTTGGCGAAGCGCTACCGAATTATCTAGATACGAATAAAGCAAACCTTGTGTTATTTGCATCTTATTGGCAAATGAATCACGTTGTAGAAAAGCTAAGAAGCAAAAAGCTTAATATTTTAGTACAAGGGGAGTTGTCTCGTGATGCTTTGCTCACCCGCCATAAAGCCAATATCGACTTGGGTCGTGGCAGTATTTTATTTGGCACGCAGAGTTTATCCGAGGGTTTAGATCTCCCCGGCAAGTACCTAGAAAACCTTATTGTAACCAAGATCCCTTTTGCCGTCCCCACCTCACCTATTGAGGAAGCGCAAGCCGAGTTCATACAAAGTAAAGGCGGCAATCCATTTTTATCTATAACAGTGCCTGATGCTGCGAAGAAATTAGTACAAAGCTGTGGTAGACTGCTGCGCAAAGAATCAGATTCCGGCCGTATCACCATCTTAGATAGACGCTTGGTTACCAAGCGGTATGGTAAAGCCATGCTCGATACTCTGCCACCTTACAAAAGGCAAATTGATTAATAATGTTTGAACTCGCGTTAGAACCCACTACATGGGGGTTACTTTGCTTAGTCGCACTGGCTGCTGGATTTATTGACGCTATTGCTGGGGGCGGTGGACTACTAACTGTGCCCGCGTTGTTGACAGCCGGACTTCCACCACATTTAACGTTGGGCACCAATAAACTTGCCGCCAGTTTTGGCTCACTTACGGCCAGTTTTACTTACTATAAAAAGCAGCTGTTTAAGCCTAGCTTTTGGATAGGTTCCACTATTGCGACTGCTATAGGCGCGGTATTGGGCACTCTACTGGTCGATTTTCTTAGTATCGAGTTTTTAAATAAGTTGATACCTATCATTATTATTGTTGTTGCAATATACAGCTTGGTCGGCAAACTAAGCCCAACCGATTCACATACATTGCCCGAAGCTAATCGAGCGCTAAAAATAAAACAGTGGGCTCAAGGTCTGTCTCTCGGGTTCTTCGATGGTATGGCAGGACCAGGGACTGGTACTTTTTGGACGGCTTCAAACAGCATGCTATATAAAATGAGCTTGCTGTTGAACTGCGGCCTTGCTCGTTCAATGAACTTTGTTTCTAACTTTATTTCATTGATCACTTTTGTCGCTTTGGGACACGTAAACTTTTTATTGGGTGTAACCATGGGGGCATTTTTAATGTTTGGCGCATGGCTTGGCGCACACTCAGCCATAAAATTTGGTAACAAGTTGATCAAACCGTTATTTAATACCGTCGTCATTATTCTTGCTGGCAAGCTTATTATTGAGGCTTATTTTTCATGAGTGTGGGGCTTATCAAACTAGAACAGCAAATTAGCCGCTTGAAACAACAAGCCGTACAATTTGATGCTGCCAAATGGTTTGATAAGAACCGCTATATGCAGGCGCAACCGAGCTTATTCGATACTCGAGTGTTTCGAACCAAAAGCTTAAAGCTCAGTGATTATGTTGATGAGATCTCAGAAGCAATGACTCACCTGCCACCTAGCGAGCAACGTCACGCTTTTGCATTTGCAATAGAGCGGATAGGTTCGCAGATGGAGGCGGTGTTAAAAGTATTAAAATCAACCCCTGTATGGGCCAAAGAAAATAAACTCAACACTCCAAAGAAGGCCAAAGTTTATAAAAAAGCCGTACAAAAAATCATGCAATCCTCTCATGAATTATATCAAGAGCTCTCGCAAAATCATGAGTTTGAACGTAGATTACAAGAAATGATAGACCTGAGAAGGCTACAAATGGACAAGGCGAACGGCAATGAAGCTGCTAAGCTTAACGCCGAAATTTTAGCCCTCCATGCTCGCCTTGGTCGTTGCAGAAAAGCCATTACGGCCACCGAGCAAAAAATTCAAGAAGTAGAAAAAAGTCAAAATCGATAATGCTTTACTACCACCCAATTTACAGCGCCCTAGCTTTACCAAAGCATCACCGCTTCCCAATCAGCAAATATCAAAAATTATATCAACGATTAAATAACAACAAGTTTGCCGAGCATATCAAGCAGCCTGAGCAAAAAATTACCCGCGATGCACTCCTTCTTTGCCATGACAGCGGTTACGTCGATGCCTTTTTAGCAGGTACCCTAAGCGACAAAGCTATTAAGAGAATGGGCTTTCCTTGGAGCCGACAACTTGTGGAGCGTACCTTGATTTCTTTGGGTGGCAGTTTAGCAGCAGCTGAGTATGCACTAACGCATGGCATTGCAGCCAACCTAAGTGGCGGCTATCATCATGCACATCGTGAGTTTGGCAGTGGTTTTTGCATTTTTAATGACTGGGTTGTTGTTGCCGCGACCTTAATTGCACAACAGCAAGCTGAGAAAGTGCTGATCTTTGACTGTGATGTCCACCAAGGTGACGGCACCGCAGCCCTAGCAAAAGGACGTGATGATATTGTCACCTGCTCTATTCACTGTGAAAGCAACTTCCCAAGGATCAAGCCCAATTCAGATTTAGACTTTGCATTACCGGTAGGAACAGAAGACAAGCAATACCTTGAAACTGTTCAAGAAGCGATAACGCTAGCTACACGTATACATCAGCCAGATATCATTTTATATAATGCTGGTGCAGATATTTACCATGGCGATGAATTAGGCCACTTCAATATCTCGCTCGAGGGCGTATACACCCGTGATTCAATTGTAATTGACTGTGCCGTTACACAAAATACCCCCTTAGCTATCGCGCTCGGTGGTGGCTATCAAAGAAACATCGACCAACTTATAGATGTACATCAACAAACCTTTTTGGCTTTGTTAGGTAACCCCGCTATTATGATATAAACTAAAAAAGGAATGTGCAGGAGGCGGTATGAAATTACATGACGATATACATAATTATTACGAAAAGCTGGTTGTTGAGCATATTGTTCGTCGTAAACTAGATAAAGTCTATGATGAAGATGTTATGGCTGATTTTTGCTGCACTGTATTAAATCAGCTACCTTCACGTTATATTCGCTATGATGTAGATATGGAGTTTTACCTCCCGCAACCAGAAAGAGAAAAAATGGAAAAGGCAGTTGACGTCGCCATCGAATTTGCTGTTGCCCAAATCGCCAAAAAGAAGCAGTTTCAAGAATGAGTACTCCGTTAGAACAAGCTCCAACCCATGTAAAGCTCGCCATTGATCTTATCATGTTGCTTGAACAGCATGAGATCCCTGCTGAAGAAGTGCTCGCTGCACTTGAGATTGTTCAGTCTGATTTCAAAAAGAAATTAAATCCAGAACAAAAAACTTAACACATTATATACAATCAAGTCATACTTCCGCGATAATCTTGGATCCTAATCTCGGCGCTAGCAGCTGCTAACGCCAATTATACCCATTAAGGAAAGCGATATGACAACACCATATAAACCTCTTTTATCTCTTGCGATTGTGCTTGCTGGCGTGCAAATAGCGCAGGCTCATGATTTCATAGCCTTAGATGAAGCACTCCCCGCCCCTTACGTCATTAACGGTACAGAGCCAGTATTTGATTTTGATGGTGACGGTTGCCTCCCAAGTGCTGGGATAAGCCGAACCGGCGAACAAAACTCGGGGTTAAAAACTTCTGGACGTATCACTGGTGATTGCCGCGACAATCAATTTTTAAATACCTCAAATACGGTGCATCGATACGCCTGTAAAACGACCGAAAACGGTGATTATTGTGGCCACTTTTATGCACTTTATTTTAAGAAAGATCAGGTATTTGATTATTTTGGCGGAGGTCACCGGCACGACTGGGAATATGCAGCGGTGTGGACACTTAATGGGTTAGTCACACACGGAAGCTATAGCGCTCATGGCGATCTATTTACGAAACCGGCTCAAGAGCTGCCATTTGAAAATGGTCATTTAAAGATTGTCTATCATAAGGATGGCATACTGACGCATGCACTTCGTTTTGCCAAGCATAATGAGATTGCTGAAAATGGTTATCACCGCTTTGTAACCCCTCCGATAATAAGTTGGTATCACATGACTGGCGACAACATCTCAAATATAGACTTACGTGATAAGCTGAATCAATATGACTACGGCTCTGCGACTTTACCAGTAAAAGATAGTCGCTTTCTTAATAATTTAAATCGTTTTAAACCTGAGGGTTACCCTACCTTTACGCAAAGCGATATTGATGCCTCTAGATAGATTACACTGAACTATCTCACAGGCTATGTGCTTCAAAAGCACTTAGCCTGTGGCTTCCATACCAATTACGACATCGTTTCCGAAGGTGTATTCTGACGAGCTTGCGTCAATTTATACTGCGCAAAAAAGATACTGTCTACCTCACTGCTATTGGGATCAGTGAAATACGCAATATCACTTCGATGTGGCTGTGGTGAGAGATGATTGCCGTCTTCCCAGTATAGTACCGCGTGTTTTATCAGTTCACCTAAATAGGTATGATCCCACGCATAATGACAAAAACCATGATGATCGCTCAAATTTGGCGAATATGCTTTACTCATCGGCTTAGCCAGCTGAGCATTTTTATAGTCAGCAAAATGCTTCGCATCTTGTTCTGCGCAAAGTGGATCAGTGAAATAAGCGACATCACGTCTAGGCGGTAATGCCTGTGGCAGGCCAAACTTATCCGTTACCCCACCACATTCCACTACTATCCACTGAACAAAATGTGCACCAATAATATGATCCCATTTTAACGCTACAAACATAAACTCTCCTTTTATACTTCATTAACTAATCAACACTATTGCAAAGAGCTGATCGCGCTGGCCCTAGTTTAACGACTTAATAGCTCTGTGCTAGTCAAAGTTCTATCGGGTTTATTCCAGATCAAAAAGTTTTTCAATCTATAAAAAAGCGTTACAAGGTATTACGAGAATGCACTTTATCGCTTATTTTCGCCGATTGGACGCTAACTTCGAAAAACGTAAGATTTACTTTACTGGCACTTTTTTTACATCACACTACAATGCAAAAAAAGCAAGATTGGAAGTATAGCAATGAACATAACACGTAGTTCGCTTAAGAATCCAGCGAGTGTAATTGTCATTCTGGTACTTATAATGCTGTTTGGAATGTTAAGTATTTTTAAACTCCCCATACAGTTAACACCAGATATAGAGCAACCTCAAATCACTATTTTTTCTGGATGGCGCCAGGCTGCTCCAGAAGAAATTGAGTCAGTGATAATTGAACCGCTAGAAAATGCAGTTAAAAATACCCCAGGCGCACTTGAGATAAACACCAATATTAATCGGGGGAATGGTTCTATCACGCTCACCTTCGCTGTTGGTGCGAATATGCAGCAAGCCATGTTGGACGTATTAACTAGCTTGAATCAAGCTCCGCCATTACCTTTAGATGCGATTGATCCTGTAGTTTTTGCTGGCGGCAACAATGGCGAAGCCGCGGCCACTTTACTCGTCACGCCCAAAGACTATCACTCAGATAGTCTCGACTTCGATATGGCGCAATTTCAAAAACAAATAGATGAATTTATCGAGCCAAGACTTGCCCGTATTCCTGGGGTTGCCAGAGTCGACCTTGCCAGCGAGCGCCCCAAAGAATTACGCATTACTTTTGACCCTCACAAGGCCGCAGCATTGGGCATTAGCCTAAACCAAATTAGTAATGTTTTAGCTAGCTCTAGGGATACCTCAGGCGGTCTTGCCAATGTTGGAAGACGCCAATATACAGTCAGATTTACAGGCCAATACGACCTTTCAAATATGGCACAAATGCGCGTTGGTTACTCCGGTGATAGACCCATATATTTGGGGGATATTGCCAGTGTCGAGCGCACCTTTTCAGACCGGCTAGGTATGAGTGGGCGCAACGGTAAACCCGCCTACTACATCCGAATTTCAAGAGCAAATGAAGCCAATACCGTGGCATTGTTAGATGAGATAAACCGAGCCATTAATGAGTTAAATCAAGGTCCTTTAGCAGAAAATGGTCTGTCTATCGAACTGAGCTTTGACGCCTCAGTGCATATCCGAAACGCGCTGTCACTAGTGAAAGGAAATTTAGGTCTTGGCGTGCTGCTTTCTTGTTTAATTCTGTGGCTATTTTTCAGAGGGGTTAAAGCTACTTTTGTTATAGCGGCAACGATTCCTGTTTCCCTGATGGTGGCATTTCTCGCACTTAATATTTTTGACCGTAGCCTTAATGTGATCTCTCTTGCGGGACTTGCATTTGCTGTGGGGTTGGTTTTAGATGCTGCCATCATAGTGCAGGAAAATATAGCACGGCTTCGCACCGAGGGGTTTGATAGTAAAAAGGCCGCACTAAAGGGCGCGGCGCAAGTGACTGGCGCGCTCTTTGCTTCAACGACTACAAGTGTAGCCATCTTTTTACCTATTCTCTTTATGGCCGGTATTGAAGGGCAGCTGTTTTCGGATTTAGCACTGACACTCTCTATTGCGGTTATTGCGTCCATGCTCTGCGCCATCACACTCATTCCGCTTGCCAATCATCTTTGGCCTGACAGTGAAATAAAAACAGACCCTTACCACCAATACTGGCAAAAACTCACGAACTTCATCATGAAATTGACCAATAGCCGAACTAAGCAACTCACTTGGATTGGGGTGTTACTTGGTGGCTCGGTGGTTGCAACAATGACCATGCTACCAAAAACTGACTTTATGCCCCGAGCACCAACAGATGGCTTCTTCTTCAGTTTAGTAACGCCTCCTGGTGGTAATGTCCAATTTATGGAAGAAGAGTTATTACTGAGAGTAAAAAAGCGTTTGATGCCATATTACGAGGGCGCAAAGGAGCCCGGAATAAAAGATTTTAACTTTTATGCTTTTGGCTCTAACGCCGGGGGGTTTATTTATTCTGCCGATCCGCAGCGTGTCGAAGAATTGATGAAAGTAGCGCGAGAGGAAATTTTTGTTGACCTGCCCGATACGCAAGTCTTTTTCTTTCGAGGCTCAATGATCCAGGTAGCCAATGGTGGTGACGGCCGCGACATTAATATTGATATCACCGGCCCAAATATGGATGACTTAATTACAGGCGCTGAAGTTGCGTTAGGAGCCGTAAAAGAGGCATTGCCACAAGCAACAGCTAGGCCTCAGCCGCGCTTAGACATGGCTGAGCCAGAGCTAAGGCTTACACCAAACGATCGCCGTATCACGCAAGCGGGGTTAACACGTCGCGATGTATCGCAGGCCGTTCAAGCTTACACTGGAGGTTTATTTATCAATGAATACTTCGATGGTAACGAACGTATGAATGTCATCTTACGCGGTATTCCATGGAAGAACCCAGAAGAGCTGAAGGCATTACCCATAGTAACTCCACATTCTGGTATTCAAACGCTTGGTGAACTTGCCAATATTGAGCGTACTGTTGGTCCAACTCAGTTACGGCGAGTAAATGGTCGCCGAACAGTAAGCATCGTTGTCACTCCACCAGCTGACATGAGCTTGCAACAAGTTCAGACTATTTTGACTGAGCAAGTTATGCCTAAAGTTAGAGCAAGCATGCCTGATAGCGCTGGTGTGATTTTGGCCGGAAACGCCCAGAAGATGAACTCTGCAATGGCCGAAATGGCGCTCAACTTTGTGTTGGCACTGTTTATTTTATTCCTATTAATGACAGCTCTATTTAAATCTGCAAAAGATAGCGTACTGGTGTTACTAGTTATGCCCCTAGCGATTGCCGGTGGTGTACTGGCACTATATATATTGAACCTATTTACCTTCCAATCGTTAGACTTACTGACCATGATTGGCTTTATTATTCTGCTTGGGCTGGTTGTCAATAATGCCATTCTATTGGTCGACCAAACTCGGGTTGCCATGGCTTCAGGCATGAGTCGAGAAACCGCAGTAAGGCAAGCGGTACTGCTAAGAGCGCGGCCAGTATATTTAAGTACGCTAACGAGTTTGTTCGGTATGCTGCCACTAATGCTTATGCCTGGAGTAGGCTCTGAAATTTACCGTGGTCTTGCCACTGTTATCGTAGGTGGGATGGCAATCAGCGCGCTATTTACTTTAGTGCTCATGCCAAGCTTGTTACAGCTTGGGCGAAAAACTCCGCCTTGCCAAGGCAACCAGCAAGTAACCAAAGCTCCCTTAGCTCAGTCGCGGCTCAGTAGATAGTGAGAATAACATGAAGAACCTAATAAAACAGACCGTTAAAACATTGGCACTTTGTACTTGTATTATTGCGCCACAAATCTATGCGGTTGTCCCCGTAAGCACCAAAGCAGTGACCGAAGCGCCACTAACCCATGAAATTGAAGTAAGTGGTACGCTATATGGCAAAAACGATGTGACCCTCACTTCTGGCGTCAGCGGCAGATTACTCTATGTGGTCGAGCCAGGCACAACCGTAACCAAAGACGAAGTACTGGTCAGAATGGATACTTTACCGTTAGAGCTTGACAAGGCAAGGCAGACCGAGCTACTCAAGCGTGCAAAAATTAATTTACGCTTATATCAACAAGAGCTCTCACGGTTAAAGAAGCTAGCTACAACCAGTAGCGCCGCAGAAAGCCAGGTTGATGAAGTACAGAATAAACATGATTTGGCCCTGTCTGACATTGCACTGGCAGAAGTTGAACTTCGCGTCATAGAAGACAAGCTTTCAAGAGCCACTATTCGCGCCCCATTCAATGGGGTGATCAGTGAGCGTTTCAAACGTGCTGGTAGAGAAATTAATCGTGCAGACGAGCTGGTAACAATTTTAGATATTCACCACCTTGAAGCTCGCCTTTATGTTCCGGTAAAGTACCTTAAGTTTTTACACCAAGGCATCGAATTGCCCATTCAGGCTGGCGACTTATCACACCCTGAACATACTACTGCCACCATTACTGCGGTGATCCCATCAACCGATCCACGCTCACAAACTGTTGAGGTGCGCGCGTCCATTACAGCTGAGCAAAGTCATAGCTGGGCAATCGGTCAACTTGTTGATGTTACTGTGCCGCTCAGCAGTAAACAGCCGACGCTCTTGGTAGATCGCGATGCCCTCATACTGCGAAAACAAGGCTCTCATGTGGTTAAAATCGATGCTCAAAATAAAGCCGAGCAAATTCCCGTTACCATTGGCAATGGAAAAGGCCAATGGGTCGAAGTTATTCCTCGTCAAGCGCAAAGCCTACGCGCTGGCGATAAGGTTGCTATTCGTGGTGCTGAGCGACTTCAAACAGGTCAAGATGTTGAAGTTACCAACCCGTAACTAAGCCGGTTTACTAGCCCAATGAGCCCACTCAAGGATGAGCGGCTCATTTTTCTTTTACTTCCCCTCAATTTTGATCTCATCACAAAACAGGTAAACTAGCACCATCTAACCGTTAGGGGGTGTTATGAAACGAACCAAATTAGTGAACCAATTAACAGAACTGCTAAAACCTTTTCAAATAAATGACTATTGTCCAAATGGGCTACAAGTAGAAGGGAAAGCGGAAATCCAAAAAATAGTTACAGGTGTAACCGCAAGCCAAGCCTTAATTAACGCAGCAGTTGCACGCGGCGCTGATGCTATTTTGGTTCACCATGGTTATTTCTGGAAAGGCGAAGACCAATGTGTAACCGGCATGAAAAAGCGTAGGCTACAAACGTTGCTTGCCAATGATATTAACCTGCTTGCATACCACCTTCCTTTGGATGTTCATCCGGAACTTGGCAATAATGCTCAGCTTGGTAAATTGTTAGGGCTTGAAATTGAAAGGCCGCTTGAGCCATGGAATAAAAATAGCGTCGCTGTTAAAGGCAAACTAACAACACCAATGACTGCAACGGATTTTGCAGCACTTGTTGAAGAAAGACTTGGCCGTAAACCACTGTTAAACATCGCTGGCGAGCATCTTATTCACACCATTGCTTGGTGTACTGGTGGTGGACAAAGCTTTATTGACCTTGCAGCAAGTCAAGGTATAGATGCCTACCTCACGGGCGAGGCGTCAGAGCAAACGATCCATTCTTCGAACGAGCAGCAGATACACTTTATCGCCGCCGGACATCATGCCACCGAACGCTACGGTGCCAAGGCGCTCGGCGAATATTTAGCAGCGCAATACAACCTCGATGTTGAGTTCGTCGATATCGACAATCCGGTTTAAGTACAAGTAAATATTGCAATATGGCGAAAAGAAAACATCAAGGTAAGCCTGCCCCATCAGATAGAAATTTTGGTGAACTTACACATAAGTTTAAAAATAACATCTATGGAACCAACAAAGGGAAGATCAGAGAGGCGGTGTTACAGCGAGACCTGCATGCGCAACTTGACTGGCTTGGTCACGCAACTGATAAACGGGTGCTCGATGTGGGAGGAGGTCAAGGACAGTTAGCACTTTACTTAGCGGCGCTTGGGCACCATGTTACCGTTATCGATATCTCTGACGAGATGCTTGAACTTGCCAGAATTCGGGCAAATGAAGCGGGACTGTGTGAGCGGATGCGCTTTATCCGTGCGCCATTACAAGAAATAGCACAACTGAGCTTAGGGCAATTCGACTTGGTCATGTGTCACGCAGTACTAGAATGGCTAGTTGACCAACGAAGTGGGATTGATTTACTCAAAGCGCAAGTGTCACCAAGTGGAGCACTTTCTTTGATGTATTTCAATCACGAGGCACATTTAATGGCAAACATGGTCTACGGTAACTTTGATTATGTGCAAAAGGGGCTCAAGGTTAAACAAAAGGTAGGACTCAGCCCAAATAACCCAATCAAACAAGCTGACATGGCGGCTTGGCTAGAAGCAGCTAAGCTAACTATCGCGCAAAAAACCGGTGTACGCTGTTTTCATGACTACTTAAGAGAGCTTAACAATGCTGATGATGATTTTGATGCTTTGCTTGAGTTAGAGCTTAAATACAATCGCCAAGAGCCATACGCCTCTATTGGTCGGTATACTCACCTGATGTTAATACCAATAAAGTAATCTATTTTGAGGCGAGAAAACCTTGTCGATAACACCGCTGCCGCGTCCTGCTATCGCCAAGGTATCTACGCAATAGGCATGGCAAAATGTTAGCGTCAGCTTTGTTACTTCAAATTGAGCAAGTATTAAGATTAATTGATACAAGTGTAAGCACGCCCGTGGCTTACACTTCCTCTGCTCTAAGTGTCAATACTTCATAGCCTTGCTCGGTTACCAGTACGGTATGCTCCCATTGTGCTGAGAGTTTTTTATCTCGTGTCACTACCGTCCAACCGTCTTTCTTGGTTTTAATTTTAGCACTGCCTTGGTTGATCATCGGCTCTATGGTAAAGGTCATCCCCGGTTTTAGGGCCATGCCTGTATTTGGCTTACCGTAGTGTAAAACATTGGGGCCTTCGTGCATTTCTTTACCAATGCCGTGGCCGCAGTATTCTCGCACCACACTATACCCTGCTTGCTCTGCAACGTGCTGGATCGCCGCACCAATATCGCCAAGCTTAGCGCCAGGTTTTACTATGCGGATCCCAGCCCACATTGCTTGGTAGGTTGTTTCAACGAGTCTTCTCGCTGGTAACAGCGCTTCAGGCATCACATACATTTTGCTAGAGTCACTGATAAAGCCATTTTTCTCTAAAGTAATATCGATGTTCACGATATCTGATGATTTCAGCAGTTGCGATTTACTCGGTACGCCATGGCACACAACCTCGTTCACTGAACTATTGAGCACAAATTGATAACCATATTGACCTAAACTTGCCGGACGTGCATTTAGCTTATCCACAATAAAGTTGTGTACTCTGTCATTAATCTCCAGCGTAGAAATACCGGGCTCAATCCAGCTATCGATATAGTCAAACACTCGCGTAAGTAAACTGCTACTTTCACGCATCAGCTCAATTTCATCGGCTGTTTTGATTGTTACCTGCTGCATACTACTTCCCTTGGTATTCTCGCGCCTTAACGCGTTGCCTTTCTGCTGCAATGATTTCAATAAATGTCATGGTGGGGTTTTCCTCAGCCAGACGCCCTACTTTCATCCAAAACTCTGCTTGTGCATTGATTGAACGAGACATAACCGTGCTTGCCTCACGTACTTCATCATGTAATTCATCTGAGATTTTGACTATACCCACGATATAAACCAACTATGAAACATATATAAATCGTATAGTACTTTAAACTAACAGCTGTACCAAGCGCAACCTTGTTTTATGGCTACCACAGTAGCCATATGGATTGGCCTTCATATTTATTGCAGTTGAGATGAGCCTTAGCGCTGAAAAGGTGTTAGTTCACAATCGGCATAGACGATGCTTGCCATTTTTGCATATCTCCCTCTAAATGCTTCAATTTAAACCCTTTTGGCAGCAGCTCCTCGATAAAAATACCTGCACGGCGTCCTGAGCGACAATACACCACCAAAGTGTCACCACGCAGCTTTGAGAGTGCCTCTTGGTGTTGGTTAATTTCATCAAACGGTATATTAATCGCACCTTTGATATGTCCGTCGCTAAACTCGGCTGCGCTTCTCACATCAATAATGGTAAATGGTGAAACAGACATCTGATTCACTAACAGCTGATGCTGTGTGATTTTGTCTGTTGACTGAGCCAAACAGGTACTACTTACAAAAATGAGTAGGCCAATAATCAATTTTTTCATCGCAATCCTCTTTATCGCTATCATTTCTACCATGACATACCGTAACAAAATGTAATGTCACACAATTTACTAATGTTTATAAAGATTTTCAGGTAATACTGTAAAACACATTATCAATACTTGAGAATTTTAGCTCAAGATCAGTCGTTAACTCACTGAAATACCAAAGATCAAAAATGTAATTTAAGATAAATAAAAAAATCAACGCGTTAACTTTCCTCCTCACCAACATTCAGGTGAGTTAAATCAGCGGTCAGCTCAGAACCCCACTAAGTTGACACTTTTTTGTTTATCAATTTAGCCCTTATATATGTTTTTTAACATTTATCACCTCATGAATTTTCATTCAATTTTTCATTAAAAAGATTGCTTAGCATTAAAGTAAAACAATAAAAAATGTAGAAAAACCCCAAAATAAAAGCAGTTTACTTTTTATTGCTCGAAGAATTAGTTCAAAACTGCGCATAAAAACCCACGCTTAATTTAGGCTTTTATCAACAAAAAGAACAAACTTAAAACATTCGCAAAAAAGATTTAATTTCATATTTTTATAAAGATTAAAATATAATCCAAAATCAAATTTCAACATAAGCAAATGGGTTTATTGAGCTGTACTAATGAATGTAAAAAAACTCTCTATCGCAAATCAAATAGTTTTAAGTTTCACCTCTGTCTTTATCATTTTCGTTACCGTGGGCCTTTTGAGCTACAAGGGTATGAATGAAATAAACGCTAACCTGAACTACATTGTCAGAACGAGTATTCCTTCTGTAGAGACAGTCAAGAATATAAAGATTGATTTAGCCACAATAAGAAAGGATGAGTTTAGTACGGCTTTAAACCCAGAAAATGAATTAGTTAGTGAATGGCTAGAGATCTTAAGAGATCTAAAAAGGTCATTAAATGATAAAGTTAATTTATATAAATCATTGCCTGTTAGTACGGAAGAAAAAGCACTTTTTAATGAGTTTATCTATGCTTGGCAACGATATGCTGACGCTACATATCATTATGAAAGTTTAATTTTAAGTGGGAACGCTACCGAAGCAAACCGTATAATTTTAGATAGCTACCCACTTTTTGCTAAAGCCATGTCAGAGCTAACCGAGCTTGAAGCACTGAATAATAAGAGCGTAGAGCAGTCTGAGCGCAAGGCTATTGCCGCTGTAAAAAGTTCTTTATTTACACTCGCTATCTCAGGCCTATTAATCGCAATAACTATTGTTCTGATTTGTTTAGCGCTGAGTAAGGCTATTAAAACACCGTTAGCGGTATCAGTTTCACTTGCAAGTAAGATTGCTCGAGGCGAGCTAAACCATGCGATTGTACTTGAAGATCTCGGTAACAACGAACTGGGCTTGCTGACTCAGTCTTTAGAAAAAATGCGTGCGCAACTACATGCCTTAATCACCATGATTAATGACTCTGCAATTCAACTAACCGCTGCGGTCGAAGAAGTAAATGCTATTTCCTATCAAAACGCACAAGGCATGAATACGCAGCAAAATGAATTACAATCGGTCGCCTCAGCAATGACTCAAATGCAAGCTGCGATCAGTGAAGTGGCTAAAAGTACAGAAATGGGGGCTGAGTCAGCAACTCAAGCGAGTGATAAAGCCAAAGAAGGTAGCAGTGCCCTTAAATCCAATATTAGTCATATTTCAGACGTTGCAGAAACCGTTTCCTCAGCTGGTGAGCTTGCCAATAACCTTGAAAAGAACTCTCACAATATCAATGTAGTCGTTGATGTGATCCGAGAAATTGCAGAGCAAACCAATTTATTGGCTTTAAATGCTGCAATTGAGGCCGCCCGTGCTGGGGCGCAAGGTCGAGGCTTTGCCGTTGTCGCCGATGAGGTGCGTTCTCTTGCACAAAGAACACAGGATTCCACCACACAAATTGTAGAGATTGTTAATGATCTACAAACCAAGTCAAAAGAAACGGGTATCGCGACCAAAAGCTGTGAACAAGGAATAGCACTTTGTGTAGAGCAGTCAGAAGTCGCAGGTAACATGATCCAACAAATTGAAAGCCAAATAGACAGTATTGCTGCCATGAGCACACAAATCGCTTCTGCCTGCCATCAACAATCCGTCGTTTCAGAAGAGCTGAACAAAAATATTGAGACAATCAACTATTCAGCGGTTGAAATGACCGAAGGTGCAAATCAAACGGCCACTGCATGTAATGAAATGAGTAAACTTGCTCATGACCTTAAAGCACAAGTAGATAAATTCACACTCTAAGGCCGCAGATCTTCGTCAACTCTCGTCGCGCTTAGCTAAGGCAATTGCTGGGCGCCACGATTGGACTCGACAAATGCCCTAGCCGTTTCATGCTGGCTGTCTAATTGCAATAATTGTTGATAAATAGCATGTGCGCTTTTCTTATCTCCCTGCTTGAGATGCGCTTCTGCAAGGCTGTCATAGGTGTTCACACTTTTTGGATGTGCAGCAACATTTAACTTAAAAAACTCGATAGCAGCATGGTAAGCACCAACTTCAAGTAATTTATAGCCGAAACGGTTTAGTCGGCGCTCGCTAAACCCCTGTCCTTCATGCACTTGTTGCTGATAACTTTTTATTGCTGCAGCAACGTCTTGTGCAGTAATGGTTGCAAACAGCGTTCGCTCTGCACTTAACCTTGGAACTTGCACTGCTTTACCCGCGAGTATATCAAGTAAGCCGTTTACCATATCTGTAAGCGGTGCACCACCTGTATTGTCCAACAAAATGATCACGGTTTGGTCTTCCAGCACTCTTGTGATCTTTGCGCCAAACCCGGGAATTCCGCCACTGTGATGAACCAGTGTTTTCGTTTGGTTCGCAACTTTTTGTTTGTTTATTTCCCAACCAAAGCCGTAATTTCTATGGCTAGAGGGGATAAACAGCAATGATTTTAGCTCTGGAGTTAATAACTTGTCGTGATAAAGCGCACGGTCCCATTTATACATATCTTGCACTGTTGAGTACATTGCACCTGCTGAAAAAGGCACGCTCATATCTATAAAGTCCGCGTGTTTTACGCCCGCTAGCGTCGTATCGTAACCACTTGCTAAGCCTTTAATTAATTTCTTATGGTCGGCAAACCCTGTATCTTTCATATCAAGCGGCAACAATATGTGCGTTTCAAGTAGTTGCCAGTAACTTTTTCCTGTCACACGTTCAAGGATCCGCCCAAGTATGGTGTAACCGGCATTGCTGTAACGAAATGCCGAGCCTGGGTTAAACAGTAAGTCACCTGAGCAGAATATCTCGATAAATTCATCTCTGTGGTAAGGGTTATGGCTTTGTACACGACGAAATTCTGGATGTCTAAATACATCAGGAAGACCCGACGTATGATTAAGTAATTGCCGTATGGTAATTTGCCTTCCAGTATCTTTTCGATACTCCGGCAGATAGCTAACGATATTAGCATCGAGGTTGATACGACCTCGTTCCACCTGTTGTAAAACCAAAACAGCCGTAAACTGTTTTGTCACCGATGCAAGCTTAAATTTAGTACTGGGCTGGTTTGCTATTTGCCACTCAATATTGGCAAATCCATAACCCTGCTGTAATAAAATGTCTGACCCTTGCGCAATCAAAACCGCACCATCGAACTCTTTAATTTGATGATACTGCGCGATATAACTATCTAGCTTCTGTTGTAACGGCTCTGCTGCATCAGCAGACAGGGAAAATAAATACAAAAACAACTGTAAATTAACGAGTACTTTCATGTAAATCCTTGTTTATTATGATGACACACCTTACTCTACGGATCTGTTGTTGGCTTGCTAGTGTGCTTGAGTGACTTTAAGTGACATAAAAATTAAAAGCTTTTAAATCAATAAAATAATAAAAATAGGATTTATAAATTGCAGTATCAATTGAATCAAAAATGGCATTTTGATGTCAGTTCACGCACCATCAGCCATAATGAAACCTGTCACACACTGACACCTCTGAGCCATAGATTATTGCTCACCCTAATTGAACATGCACCCGACCTTGTGACTTATCAGCAACTAGAACAGCAGGTATGGCTTGGGCGAATAGTGACCCATGATGCAATAAAAAAACAAATAGCGAGATTAAGAAAACAGCTTAACGATGATGCCATCCAGCCAGAGTATATTGTGTCTGAACGCAGCTTTGGATACCGCCTTAGTGCAACTGTAGAGAAAGTGAATCACCAGCCACTGGTGCCGACCACAAAACGGTTTTCGATTATCACGGTGTCAGCAATTAGTTTTGCCCTACTCTTCGCGTTAGGAATTTATCAATACTTCCTCACAACATTAAAGCATGCAGAAAACACTGTTACGGTGCTGAGTGTGGCGCAGCAACATGTTGCGCAGGAAACCGCAGAAGATAATTTACGTGCCATCACGCTGTATCAGCAAAGCATTAATACCTCGCCAGCTGTAATTGAAAGTTATAAAGGCTTAAGCCACGCATTACTGGATGACTATAAATTATATAATCAAGCTGAAGATGCCCTCGAACAAAGTTTAATAAATGCAAAAAAAGCGCTGGATTTAACCCCTACCAGCCCATCAGCGCAGCGACTTCAAGCTCAAGCCCATGCGCTACAAGGTCGCTATAGTCTGGCACAACAACAACTCACAGACATGGTCGCAGATACGCCTGACTGGCCTTTACTTAAAGCAAACTTAGCCGAGTCCTACTTGTCACAAGGCAATACCATTAATGCCTACCCGTTAGCACGCCAAGCCTACGAAAGCTCCTCTAGCGAACCAAAGATAGTTGCTACCTATCTCAACTGCCTACGCAAAATGTATATGACTCAGTGGTTTGAAAACGTTTATAACAATGCAAGTCCCACAGTAAAAGCATCTCCTTGGGTGCAACTGGAATACATAAAGCTTTTGCAGCAACAAGGAAAACATAAAATAGCGACTCAACAACTTAATGTATTAGCCAGCACAGCTTCACATTCTCAAGCGCTAAATTGGTTCACCGCCCTTTCTTATCTTAGTGAATACCATCATAAACAAGCCGTTGACACTTTATCGCTGACTGTTGAAAAACAAGGGAAATATGCTTTATTTAGCCGATTATATTTATCATTACTCACCGCTCAGCCTAAATTGATAAACAGATACCAAAATGACATCCTCACTCTCATTGAAGCTGGTAACCAAGATCCTGAGTTAGTATTTAGCCTTGGTCTTATTAGCCTTTACCATCAACACAATGTTAAGGCCAAGCGCTATTTCAAACAGGCTATATTACTGGGGTTTAGTGATGAATTTAGGTTTAAAGCATTACCCTTCAACCTCACAGCAGAGCAAGCTCACTTTATAGATATCATTATCCAGCAACTCAATGTCTCAAACTTAAAGAGAAGGGTTAAGCGCACGCCAAAGTAGCCACGATACATGATCTAACGATAAGTGGGGACGAATGATAAAGATAACCCTGCTTAGGGGTGGGCAAAAAACGAACGAGTTTATACCAATCGTATTAATATCTTAAATCTAATTGCGATATTAGACGCTCACTCAACTCGTATTTGGACAAAGACGAGCTAGGTCGTCAGCTGTATTAGATGAATTTCGTATAACAGTTTCTATGGGCTAGCGCCGCCAAAAAGCGACGGAAAAATTGCTCGCTGTTACTGGCCTTGTTATGCCTTATCATGACCAATTTTCTGATATAAAAGCTCTCTTTTTCCCCAGAAATCATTTAAGTTGATATCAATATCATTAGTAAAAGTGACCGTGTAGCTCTTGCTTAGTCTCTCATTGCAGTTGACCGGTTCGCAGATCACCGCAAGCATTAAAGCCATTAGAATCATTTTTGATATTGTGATCTTCCCATCTTTGTAAATTAATACGTTTTCATCTACGACAGATAGGTTGTCACTAATTTTTCCGTCATGAAGTAATCCGTTGCGCACAGCCTTGTAATAAACGTGTGCAATATCATACCGATCACCATTAGGATTTGGGAATGAAACAAGAGGCTTTGTATCGCCTTTAATACCCAATAACATGAAATAGATTAAAGACTCATGTTCTCTAATGAAATTTTTATAGCGTTCACCAACCTTCTTTTGTTTCGGCCATTTTCTTTTTGAGCTTACGTCAATGGCAATCGAAACCTGAATTAAAGCATTTTCCAAGTCGCCAGCACTTATTTTTTGGATTGCCTCATCTAATCTACAGCCTACTGTACTCACTCGACCTCCCTATGCATAACGTCTACGTCACTTGCCGGCGAAGCGAACAAAACGCCGCAAGCGTTTTGCGGTCAAGTACACGTACTTGTTAGGCAATATCAGCGCTGGGTAAGACTGACCAATTGTTAACATAATCCGAGATATCCTCAACCCGCAACTGGCTTCCTCGGTACTTTTTGGCCTTTCCATTTTCTTCCCAATTCCACTCTAAAGCTCCATCCTTTATTTCAGCTCCGCCTTCTCGCTCAGGCAATATGTTTTTTAATACCGACTGCCATTGATGATTGCTAAGCACATAGAAAGCTGGAGTTTCTAATCGATAAATATCAACAAAAATGATGAAATGGTCATCGTTGTCGATACCTTTTACAGCAGGCCAAACGTTTCCTTTCTTGGCTTTTACAGAAACTTGGTACTCTTCACCTGACTTTAAATTGATAACAGCCAAATCAGTCTTAGGGTGATTCACTTTCCTATCATTTAGATTAATAACTTCCAGCTGTGTTTTTGACTTTATCAGCTCACCAACAAAATCTTCACAGACTCTTCCAAAATCAGATTTATTCATAGCCTTCTCATACTGCCTAACGCCGCAAATAAACGGCAAAAAATAGTTGGCTATAATTTGTGAGGTACGAACAAAGCCAACTGTTTTTTGTCCGCACTTTTAATTTGCTTTGTTATGTTTACTTTTCTACTACAGCTGTTCCCTTACACATTTTAGCAACCCAACAATTATTAACATATGGAGCGCTACCACAGCTTACGTTTACAATTGCATTAGCATCTACGGATGCTGCTTTTGCTAACAGTACATCCATAGCCTTTCCTTCGTCACCATACAATCTCGTTCCACTAGGGCCAGAACAATCAGCAGCTTTTATTTGACTAAGTTCCTGAAATTTAAATGATGGTGTTTCACCAACTTTAAATACTTGAATTTTAGCCAGATTTGTTTGTTGTTGAGGAGTTAACGGTGGTGCACCAGCGACACACCCAGTCAACAGAGTAATTAATGCAACCAAACTAAAATTTTTCATAAAAGCTTCCTGTAAATGTAGACATAATGACTCCCACACGGTGCTAGCCTCCGCATTTTCGTGGGTTAGCTTAAAGCCAGAGCCATAATTAGTTTGTCAAATAACTAAATAGCAGAGGCTAGCATGGCTAAACATAACATACTTTTCATTGGCTTAGATACTCATAAAGAGTTCATTGAAGTTGCCTACATTGAAGACAATCGAGACGCACAACCCATTCATTTCGGTCGTATTTCTTCAGCTAAAGTCACTGTGAAAATAAGTATGAAAATAAGGAAAATAAGGATGTAAAATAAGTGACACCCATTACTATTAATACCCAAGCTGAGGACGTCAAGTAAAAACGAATGAAGGCACTTGCATCACTTTGGTCAACAACGTGCATCGATAGGTTATTTTTTAGCACTAGAGCGTATCTCTACACTAAAACCGGGTTATCGCGCATAACAAAGCGATGTAAATATAACAGTTATAGATTATCGAGTTGGGAGGTCCGCCTTGCTAAGCCAACAAACGCTCGCAGTTTGTTAGGTTTATCCGCCGTCGCTTTTTCAATGTTTCACAGTAAAATTAGTAATGGGTGTCTGGTTTAAATCCCACTGTTTAATTAACTTGTTATGTTCTCTTTTTAAACTGTATGTACGTAACGTGCACTTTATTGAAAATAAGTGACACCCATTACTATCAATACCCAAGCTGAGGACGTCAAGTAAAAACGAATGAAGGCACTTGCATCACTTTGGTCAACAACGTGCATCGATAGGTTATTTTTTAGCACTCGAGCGTATCTCTACACTAAAACCGGGTTATAGCGCATAACAAAGCGGTGTAAATACAACAGTTATAGATTATCGAGTTGGGAGGTTCGCCTTGCTAAGCCAACAAACGCTCGCAGTTTGTTAAGTTTATCCGCCGTCGCTTTTTCAATGTTTCACAGTAAAAATTAGCAATGGGTGTCTGGTTTAAATCCCTTAGTAATAGACGTATTTTCTCGATACATTGTGGGCTGGCGCGTATCAACAACGATGCACACAGAGCTTATTCTTGACGCGTAAGAACAAGCAATTTTGCATCGTGGTAAAACAGAAGGATTGATCCATCACAACGACAGAGGGAGTCAATACTTGTCTATTAGATACAGTGAGCGACTTGCAGAAGCGGGGATCCAAGCATCCATAGGAAGCGTTGGAGATTCTTATGACAACGCAATGGCTGAAACGATAAATGGTTTATTTAAAGCAGAAATCATTCGAAGAAATGGACAATGGAAAAATGTTGATACTGTCGAATACGCAACTTTAGAGTGGGTGAATTGGTTTAATAATCAACGCTTACTGTCTTCAATTGGTTATATTTCACCAGCTCAATATGAAGCTGATTTCTATAATAATTTAAGAGAGTCAGGTAAAGTAGCCTGACTTAAACAAACTAGTCTCCGATGAACTCGCGGGGATTCACTCGGGTTAAATAACGAGTTAAAGCTTGTCAGCAGTTTCAGTACCCTAAAACCCCATTTCAAGGAAATAGGTCAATTCTATGCTAAGAAGTAGCCAGCTATGATTATTGCAAAAAATGAATAGAACAGTATCAATCGTAACCAATTAAATCTAAAGAAAAACTCGTAACCACAAACTGGGCACAACCGCTTTATGTGTTGAGATGTCACTTTCTCTTCTCTCGGGACTACATTGGATTTACATTTTGGGCATTGCAACGATATTCACCTGTGACCAACGCCCCAATAAGGGGCTAATAATGCTTGGCTAAACTGTGAAACGAAGTAGAACTGAGCCAAGCGTTAGCAGCCCTGTCACTTTATTGGCTTGTTATATGCTTTTTAAATAGGTGCAGTTTTCAATTACACTTTTCATAAACTCTTTCGATAATTTAAATGACTCCGGAGTGAAAACCTCATGGGAGTCATCTGACTCAGTACCATCTAAGGTTAAATCATAAGATTTTATCTTACCGGCCGATTTTTCGGTTTTTACGGTTAAAATATAAGTAGTTGAATTTTTGAGTTCAAGAAACTTCCTTTCAAAACACTTTTCATTAACAGCAGTATCAAGCTTTTTAGCATAACCTACTTTTTTTATCGGCTCGAAATCGCTGCAAGCACTTAGTAAAACTAAAGTTAAAAAAGTAATAATAAATCTCATAGTATTTTAGGCATATAGACATAATGGCTCCCACACGGCGCTAGCCTCCGCATTTTCGTGGGTTAGCTTAAGGCCAGAGCCATAATTAGTTTGTCAAATAACTAAATAGCAGAGGCTAGCATGACTAAACATAACATACTTTTCATTAGCTTAGATACTCATCAAGAGTTCATTGATGTGAAAATAAGTGATGTAAAATAAGTGACACCCATTACTATTAATACCCAAGCTGAGGACGTCAAGTAAAAACGAATGAAGGCACTTGCATCACTTTGGTCAACAACGTGCATCGATAGGTTATTTTTTAGCACTAGAGCGTATCTCTACACTAAAACCGTGTTATCGCGCATAACAAAGCGATGTAAATATAACAGTTATAGATTATCGAGTTGGGAGGTTCGCCTTGCTAAGCCAACAAACGCTCGCAGTTTATTAGGTTTATCCGCCGTCGCTTTTTCAATGTTTCACAGTAAAAATTAGTAATGGGTGTCTGGTTTAAATCTCACTGTTTAATTAACTTGTTATGTTCTCTTTTTAAACTGTATGTATTTAACGTGCACTTTATTACCGACAGTACCAAATGCATTGGGTAAGACTTTTGCTTTTTTAAGCCCTCCTAATATTGCACGTGAGTGTATTCTAATTGGGTTGAGACTCAATATTTTAAGGTTTATTACTTTACCTTCATTTGATACATCAAATTCTACGGTACCTTCTGTATTTGTTAAGGCACAGGCCGAAGGCAAAGAAGAATTAAACCGTATTGTACTGGGCTCAAGAATACTGGATTTACCTTCAATTGATGTAGCAATGCTAATAGGTTCATCTAGAAACTCAATGTCAGGGTCATTGCATGCTTTAGTAACACCAAACTGGACACCAGCTACAAGTAATAATGTGCTAATCACGATGCCTCCAGAGACCAACGTCGCCTTAAGAGGCAGAAAAGGCTTGGCTAAAATTAGCGAAGCATGAGCGCAAGCCAAGCTTTAGACGTTCCATTTATAATTGTCTTGTTAGCTACCAACACGACAACTTTTCTTATAATTAACTTTTGGTACAAAATACTTTTCTTCCATACACACCATAGTCTTGTGGCCATTAGTACCGCGAGTCTGTTGAAC